>JAGCKB010000318.1 GCA_017647725.1 Bacteroidaceae bacterium | reverse complement strand
TACAATAGGCTCGTCAGCTGCAATTGTAACGGGGTCGTAGTATACGAAGTACTCATCATCGGGAACGATGAAGCTATATGTTGCATCCATAGCCTTGAGGTATGAGTTGTAACCAAGGGTCTGGATAGCTGCACGCATAATTGTCATATTGGTCATTGTGAGAGGAGGTGCAGAAACTGCACGGTAATCTACAGGACCAAATACCTGGTTAAGGATGTAGATAACACCATTGTTTGCAACGACACACTCGTCTACATTAGCAGGAGTTACACCCATAATCTCGGTACCGTCATTGTAAACCTGGTCGAACTTACTGGGAACTGAGGTAGAGAATGTGGGGAGCATCAAGTTATTGATAAACGATGCCACAATGTTGTTAGGAATGCTATCAAGAGCGGGGATGATTGCTGTATAATCGGTCTCATCATCGCTAACCTGGAACTCGGGAGCGTATGTATCGATAAGGAACTTACCTGCACCGCGTGCGAAGTACTCGAATACGTGCTCATCCTTGGGAACAAGCATTGCTGCCATATCGCCCTCGGCTGCAGCAGAACCCTGACGATAGGTATTCCAACCCGGATCGAAAGAAAGAGCCGGAATAGTAGTCTTCTCCTGGTCTGTTACTGCCTCAGCTGCGTGGTTCTTCACCTTGAAAAGAGGACGAGCCTCGGAACGGTTTAAGTAACGCAATACAAAGACGCTATCGGGGTTATCTGTATTATTGTTTACATAATTATATGTAGAGCTCAGAGAACCATCGTAGAGAGGTACACTGAAACGGTCGAGCATATAGCTGAACAGTTTAGTATCCTTGTGACGACGAAGCTCCTCGGCCATATTCGAAGGAGGAACAAGAACACCGTCCATACGGTAAATGTAACCGTTCTTACAAGTAATTGTAAGGGTGTCATCCGAGTACTCACCAAAGTCGATACCACTTGCAAGCACCTGATTCTGATAAATGAAGGCCTCATCACCCGAACGTTGAAGAGTCAAAGAATCGGCATTAAAGAATACGTTGATATCGAGAGCGGTAATGCTCTTCGCCTTCATATACTCGCGCAAGAAGTGTACCATCATAGGATCGGTTCCATCGGTAGCGAGCAAAAGGCCCTTATCACGGAAGTTATCCCAATGGGTATTGCTTATAGGAAGCATCTCGGGAGTAAAGAAAGGAATTGAGTCTACTGCCTGTGAAGATGTGAGACGACGCAAGCAAGAACCCTCTACAGGAGGATTACCGGGAAGGCTCGACATCATATCAAGCAAGTAAGCATTGTCCAGCATAGAGCTGTAGAGAAGAATCTTCATCTGAGCCTTTGAAAGTTCATTGAAGCTCTTTACTCCCCAGCGGTTATTCTGGAAGAATTTCTCAAATGCTGCATCATCGGCAACAAATACGGTTTTACTACCGGTGCTGGCAAGTACGTCGGTATAACCGAGACTGTCAATGATAGCAGTGTAGTAGTTGTAGGTACGTGTACCCTTCTCCTGTTTCAAGAAGTCGTAAATACTGGCACCCAACCACGACGGCTCTTCGTCATCATACTTGTAATCGTCAAACTCGTCGACACAAGACTGCATAATGCTGCCGGTAAAAAGCACACACAGCGAGACGAACGCTACGCGGCCAAATTTACTTAAACGGTGTTTTAACATAAATATAAATTTTATAATTAATTAGATTTTTTCACATTTCGTCACGTCACAAGGTTACACAATGAGGCACTATGTAACGCGCAAAAATAACTCTTTTCAATTAATGTTCAAATAATTTTCATTAATTTTATCGGCAGGAGGCATTTTTTTCTTTTGTCAAGGTGCAAAAATGTGTAAAAAAGCCGTTTTCTAAGAAAGAATGCTTTTAATTTATTTTAAGCAGACGTTATATTTTTTTAATATTTTTGATCTCAATCACGCTCTCTTGCGTCCGATAAACTTATCAAAAACGTCATATAACAATGCGGATGACCTCAAATAATAATGGGGTCATCCGCATTGCGATGAGGTTCTATATATAAAACCTCATAATATCAAATATTTGTCGTATTTCATCTACCTGTTGAAGAGTATGTAACCTTCACAGCCTCGCTCTTTACAATCTCGGCAATCTCCTGCGGTGTCATTCGCACCGGCTCGATCATAAATTCGGGGACGTTGTACGAGCGGTCGAACATAGGATAGAAATCGGGGGATTCCTGGGGTAGCACAAAAGCCTTAGAGGCCTTTCCATCGGCATCGACATGCGCTATGAACAGACGTGTATAGTTAGTATCTTCTCTGCGGCTCGAAAAGAGAATCCAACGCGAGTTACTGCTCCACGAGTGGTAACTCTCGGCATCGTCCGAGTTTGCCTCGGTAAGCGGCCAGCTCTCATTGGTTTTCAGGTCGTGCAGATAGAGGTCGGCATCTTTGTGCCATACGTGGAAACAGCCATATTCGCCAAGTGCAAAGAGCAGGTAACGGCCATCGGGCGATATACGGGGGAATGTGGCACTCTTACCCAATTTTGTCGCGGCAAAGACTGTATCGACGGGACCAAACTCGTATGTATCGGGATTCCACGAACGACGCAGGATATCGTATTTTATATCTTTATAACGGATAATCTCCTCTTTCATCACTGTGTTATTTGAATCCATTACCTCGAAATGGGCCGAACCATAATAGAGTGTGCGTCCATCGGGAGACCACCAGGGGAAGACCTCAAGGTCGTTAGGTGCATTGGAGATGTTTGTTACGCAGTTTGCTACGGGGTTATATATAATAACATCGCTTGCAACATCCTGTACCTCAACCTTGTTACTGTTACGTGTATGGAAAATCTGTCCTGTTTTGTTTACCGAATAGGCAACCACATCATAGACAGGATTAAAAGCGGGATATACTCCGGCCGATAGTGTAGAATCGGTTGCCATATTCAGTTTCACAGGCTTACCGTTATGCATAAAGAATGTACCGCCATTCTCCTGACGTATGTGGAACTGCATATTATCGGTGCGGTAGTTCTTGTACGAGTGGCAGTTTATACACGAACCGTTATTCTCGGTTGCCGCCAACATATTGTTATAAATGACGCTCTCGTCATAATTTGTAAGGTTACGTTGGCTGATGGTAAGCGTCTCGTAACATACATACGATGGCGGTATAAGTCGGTACGAGATGTAATTATCTATCGAATCGGGAGAAACCTTATAGTTAAAGGGTTTATAGGCATTCCATTGACCTTGCTTCTCGACAAAAACCTCGACCTTGACCTCATTACCGTTTGCCGCTGCAATAAGCGACTGCCACTTCTCAATAGATGGTGCTACAATATTGCCACCCTCGACAATCTCGTAACCACCGGACGAAAGACGTGTAACATACTCATCGCCCTGTTCTTTTATTTCAAATGTAAGCGGTGCGATGTTGCAAGGTATGGTAACATCGATGTAATCGGGATAAATTGATGGCAGTTCATCTACCGAAGAACTTGCTGTAGGCACTGTGGGTGAACTGCACGACAAGGCAAGCGGCAGCAAGAGAGTTAAAAAATATCTTAGGGTTTTCATATTTACATATATTAGTTCGTCCTTATTTTACGTACAAAGAAGTAGAAGTACCAATAGGTATTTCCAAAGTCTTTCTTAAAATATTGCGCTATATCTTCCTCCTTCTTACCCTTATACATATCTACGCGGTTTCTGAAAGACCTGAAACGCATCTCGATATTCTTATCAATGGGAATACGTGAGACGTCGACACTCTTATCAAGATACGAGAAGAGGAGTAACGCCTCTTGATAGTGGGTAGGCAGGCGGTGCAACTTACGATTGTAAAGATAGCGATTCAAATTACCCCAGAAACCTCGCGAGTCCTTACGTGTCATTGAGAAGACAAGTGCCGCCTCGGAGTAGAGGGGTGAGTGCTCAAGTGTAGAGCTGTTTGCGATGTTATTAAGCAGATAGGCCTCGACAAAGGATTCATCCACGTCAAGAGCATCGCCATAGACACACATCTGCAACGGCATAGCGAACTCGGGCATCTTGGCTATCGAATCAGGGTTATCGGCAAGATGTTCGTAGCGTTCGGCCCAATCGCTGTGGAAAAGAGTCTTTTTGAGTATGCTTGTATAGCGCTTCACAAGAGTATACTCGCCATTAAGAAGCATTGAGCGTACCGAATGCTTAAGATATTCGACATTCCATCCGCGCTCAACCGCATTCTCGACACACCAGCGATAACAGAAGTTGAACTTTCCAAAACACCAATAGGACATCAATCCACCCGTATGTGTCAGATGCACAGCAAAAGGAGCATCAATATCGGCACTGCCATCGGGATAGGTAAACATTTCATTACCTATGGTTCCCAAATTAAGCAAGGCTATATTTTTATTCAGCACAATCTGGCGCGAAGGCAGTTCGGTGTCGCGGGCATAATTGGCAACATCTCTCCAATCACCCTCCCACATTGCAGCATCCTGTTTATTCTCGACGCGGAAGTTATCATCGTTGTACCAATAGCTATATGAGAAACAGAGCGTCAATGCAATGACAAGGAACTGAACCGCATAGTGTGTCTTTTTCGCTTTACCACTACCCGAGAATTTGTTATAAAGCGCCGCAAACACCAGTTGAATGCCAAAAAGCAGGATATATGGAACCCAATAGCGTATGATGCTGCTTATAAAAAGTGTAGAGGTAGGTTCCCAATGGTACGAAGGCAATCCGACGGTGTGAATATAGCGCATCGCAACAGAACTGTAATAGTCGTACCAGAACATAGGTACCTCATAGACAAGCACAGCAGCCACCAGCAGCACCGCAACACCATCAAAAACAAGACGTTTGCGATTGCCGTTGCGAATGGCCATTGAGAGCGCTATAACCGCCATACATAGAGCCGAGAAAAGCGCGTAAAAGCCAAACAGCGGATAGCCGAATACAGTCCAGACAAATATTACGGGTATATGCAGTTTATACGATGCACGATTAAATATCCATATTGCAAGCAGGCCCACAATAGTACCAAGCACAGGGATAAACCAATATCCCGGCAGTTTTATATAATATATCCAATAGCCTAATTGTGTATTCAGGGCAAGCAGCATAAAGAGCGGCAGCATTGCCAACATTGCATAGGACGAAGATATATGAAAAGCCTTGCGCGTGAGCCAGAAAACCAGGGCCAGCATAGCCACAAATATAGCGGCACCTAACGCCGGATAGTAGAGAAACTGTGTAAAGAAACAACCAATGTATCCCAACAGCCCCGCAGGCATATTCATCGCGTTCTTAAAGAAGAGGTCGTCGTAGAGGAACAGCGACTGCGCATCAACTCGCAGCAACTGCGCTCTCTCGTAAAAAGCAAGCATCGCCCACGCCACTATACAGAAGATAAGCGGCAACAGACGGTTAATCTTTTCGACAGCCGTCGTCGGGCCTTTAGGGGTTACTGATTCCATAGCAGTATGTCTATTATTTTATTTTCGGTCTATTAAAACTTGACGATATAAATTTAAACAGCTTCTAAGAAGCCTCGTTTTTTTCAGCGTCGGACATTCATATTCCCTTTCTCAATTCTAAGAAAATCGAGGATTACAAGAGCAGCCATAGCCTCGACAATCGGAACTGCTCTTGGCACCACACAGGGGTCGTGCCTACCTCGGGCGGCAATCACGGTAGGCTCGCCCGAGCAATTTACAGTAGGTTGCTCCATTAGTATTGTGGCTACAGGCTTGAAAGCTACCCTGAAGTAAATATCCTCGCCATTGGATATTCCACCCTGAATACCGCCACTATTATTAGTAAGTGTGGTTATACAACCATTTTTGTTGCAGAAAATATCGTTCTGTTGTGAGCCTCGCCCCGCAGCCGCGGCAAAACCGTTGCCATACTCAAATCCCTTTGCTGCATTTATCGAGAGCATTGCCTGTGCCAATCGCGCCGATAGTTTGTCGTACAAAGGCTCGCCTAATCCTACAGGAGCACCCTTTATGACACAGGTCACTACCCCACCTACGGTATCGCCTTGACGCTTCACATCGAGTATAAGTTTCTGCATACGCTCGGCAGCGGAAGCATCGGGGCAACGGACGATATTCTCTTCGGCTGCAGCAAGGTTATATGCCTTATAATCTTTATCTAAAGCAATATCACCCACCTGTGAGGTATATGCGGTAACAGTGATACCGTAACTGCGCAGAGCAAGCATTGCAAGCGCACCGGCGCATACACGCACTGCCGTCTCGCGAGCCGACGAACGCCCTCCACCACGATAGTCACGCACACCATACTTATTATCATAAACATAGTCGGCGTGCGAGGGACGATAGGCCTCGCGCAGATTACCATAGTCGGCACTGCGATTATTGGTATTCTGTATCACAAACGCGATGGGAGTACCCGTAGAACGACCCTCGAAGATACCCGAAAGGAACTGCACCTCATCGGCCTCGTTACGTGCTGTGGTAACAACACTTTGTCCGGGACGACGACGACGCATCTGCTCACGCACAAACTCCTCGTCGATGAGTATGCCTGCCGGGAAACCATCGAGAACACCCCCAATGGCTGTTCCGTGCGATTCGCCAAAGGTTGTAAGGGTTAATATTCGTCCAAAAGTATTCATCTGTCCAATATATGCTCCATAAGAGGAAATACCGCACTTGCGTTCGGTAGCCCCTCTTATAAGTAGTTATTAATGTATTATTGCGGTCTGTTACTCTCCGCAGCAACCGCCACAGCCACTGTCGCAACCATCGCCACAGCCGTCGCCGCCGCAGCCACTGCATCCGCCACAACCTTTGGCTGCTGCACGAAGCTGCTCATAGAACTTTTTCATCTCCTGCTCTTTGGCGGGACGATTCTCTATTACTGTACCCACAAACTGAAGGTCACAGCCGGCAAGAGGGTGATTAAAATCGAGTACAACCTTTGTGGGAGTAACCTCTTTTACCACAGCATAGACAATGGATTTATCGATGTTACGCACCATTTCTATGATATTGCCCTCGTAGATATGAGCCGAGTCGAATTTTCCGTCTATGGTAAAGTCCTCGCGACTATGCTCCTGTGTATGAGAAGGCTCATACTCGCCAAAAGCCTCGGCACAAGGGATTGTAAAATCGAACTCCTCGCCCTTCTTAAGGTCTTTAAGACGCTCCTCGAATCCGTCAAGAGTATATCCTACTCCTGTAAGAAAAGCAAAAGGTTGCTCACGTGTTGTCTTTTCCCACTCTTCGCAAACACCGTCGCGGTGCTTATACAGCGTGTATGCAACACGCAGATATCTGTTATCAATTTCCATAATAGTTCTACTTATTACCGGTTTTATATACTGTTCCTGTTTTAGAATCTTTTTTAGTAATAATTTTTCAAAGGTCGCAAATTTAGGAACATTTTCCAATAAAAACCAATAAACTGTTTATAATTTATTGTGATTATTTCTCGTAATTGCTAAGAAAATCGGGAGTATAACCCGAGATATATGCCGCGTGTCCGGCAATAAGTGCCTCGGCCAATGCAACGAAGCGAGCGAGCGACGAGGCAAACAACTCCTCATCGGCTGCAGAATCGGCAAGAAGCAGAGCTGCCATAATAGAGTAAGCAGCCATATCATAGAGTCGGCGAGAGAGAAAATCGAGCGACTCCTGACATCCCAACGACTGCACCTTCGCTACCGCCTCTTTATAGCTCAACACCATCTTCTCGATACGTGCTTTAAGGGGCATAAGAGTCTCGGGCACCTCTACTGCAAGATATTCGTCGAGCAGCTGACCATAGAAACCACTTGTCGCATAGCGTATTGCAGCAACTACCTGCAGCTGTGTTGTACCCTCGTATATAGATGTTATTCGAGCATCGCGATAAAGACGTTCACACACATAGTCGCGCATATATCCCGAACCTCCGTGCACCTGCACGCAGTCATAAGCATTCAGGTTGGCAATTTCACTTCCTATTCCCTTTACAATAGGAGTTAAAGCATCGGCTTTCTTGGCAAAGATTTTCGACTCGGCGCGCTCCTCGGGTGTCAGCGTGCGCTCACGTGCAAGCTCGGTAAACTGTCCCGACATATCGACATTGCGAGATGTCTCATATAGCAGGCTGCGGGCTGCATCCAAACGAGCCTTCATTGTGCCTACAAGGTCATAGACTGCGGGGAAATTTATAATAGCCTTGCCAAACTGTTTACGGCTGCGAGCATACTCGAGCGCCTCGTTATAAGTAGCCTGTGCAATTCCCACACTTTGTGTGGCAATACCTAATCGAGCACCGTTCATAAGCGCCATAACATATTTTATAAGTCCCATACGACGACTGCCTATTAGTTCGGCAGGAGCGTGATTAAAGACTATCTCACAGGTGGGTGAACCGTGAATACCCATTTTATCCTCAATGCGACGAGTGTGTACTGCACCGCAGTTCTTCTCGACTATAAAGAGCGATAGTCCTCGTCCATCGACACTACCCTCCTCGCTTCGTGCAAGCACAAGATGCACATCCGAGTCACCGTTTGTGATAAAGCGCTTTACACCATCGAGATACCAGCGTCCCTCCTCCTCGTTGAACGTTGCTTTCAGGCGAACACTCTGCAGGTCGCTGCCAGCATCGGGTTCGGTCAGGTCCATCGACATTGTCTCGCCAGAGCATATTCGGGGGATATATCGGTCGCACTGCTCCTTACTGCCAAAAGCGAGGATAGTCTCGGCGCAGTCCTGCAAGCCCCATAGATTACCAAACGCTGCATCGGCGCGACTCACAACATCCTCGATGAGAATGAATATCGTACGCGGGAAATTGAGTCCGCCATACTCGCGTGGCATAGAGATTCCCATAAGTCCAGCCTTGCGGAAGAGGTCTAAGTTCTGCTCGGTTGCAGGCGCATATATTACACGTCCATCTTTCAGCGTGGGGCCATCGGTCTCAATAGCCATTGCATTGGGAGCAATGACATCGGCACACAACTCGCCCACAAGTTCAAGAACCTGTTCATACCCCTCTACTGCCTCATTAAAATCGACAGGGGCATAGTTATACTGTGCAGACTGTGTATAATCGCGCTCTTGCATCCGTACGATGCGCTGCATAAGTGGGTGCTTCAGATAGTGACGGAGCACCCTGTTATCGGTATAATAGTTCATTATTTCTGCTGATAAAAGTTAATGAGTTTGGGAATAACCTCCTCGACACTGCCTGTGACAACATAGTCGGCAATGGCGTTTATAGGTGCATCGGGGTCGCTGTTTATCGATATTATGATACCACTCTCCTGCATTCCCGAAATATGCTGTACCTGTCCCGAAATTCCGCAGGCAATATATACTTTGGGACGTACGGTAAGTCCCGTTTGTCCTATCTGACGGTCGTGTGTCGAGAACCCTGCGTCGATGGCTGCACGCGTCGCACCCACCTCACCGTGAAGCAGATGAGCCAGTTTATACAACATATCGAAATTCTCTTTACTGCCCATTCCGTATCCTCCGGCAACCACAATTGGCGCACTCTTGAGGTTATTCTCTTTGGGCTTCACATTGCGTTCAATTATACGCACTACCCTATCGGCAGCCGAAATGTAATCATCGACATTATGATGCACTGTCTCTCCCTCATAATCCTGTGGTCGAACAACCTTCAGCGGCATTACGCCCTCGCGCACCGTTGCCATCTGCGGACGGCAATAGGGATTAACAATGGTAGCCACAATATTTCCACCAAAGGCAGGACGCACCGAGTAAAGAAGGTTCTCTATTTTTGTGCCACTTTTCTTATCCTCGTAATCGCCAATCTCAAGTGCAGTGCAGTCGGCTGTAAGACCACTGCGCAGCGTAGCAGAGATTCTGGGGCCAAGGTCTCGACCAATCACAGTTGCACCAAGCAGGAATATTTGCGGTTGCTCATCCTGTATCAGTTTGCAAAGAGCGGCTGTATGAGGCTGAGTTGTGTAATACTCAAGCGAGTTATCCTCGAAAAGATGCAGTGTATCGACACCATAAGGCCACACCTGCGACGGAACCGAAGCAAGATTATCGCCAATAGCAACAGCCTCTAATTTCACACCTAACTCATCGGCCAATTCGCGTCCCTTACTCAATAGTTCGAGGCTGACATCGGCAACACGCGTGCCGTCAAGTTCGCAATATACCAATATACTATTCATATCTCCTTATCCTATTGTGTGGTTAGACAATAGCTCTCCTATGAGTGATTTTATATCCTCATCGGCAGCAGTATAACGCTTGCTTTCTTTGGCGCGAAACACGACATTCTCGACCTTGCGCACCTTGGTAGGCGATCCGTTTAGACCGCAACGGGCAGCATCGCCATCGACATCGGCAAGCGACCACTCTTTAAGTTGCAGAGCCTCGTCAGCAAGAAGCTGTTTTTCATATTTAAACTGCTCCGAAGCACGTTCGGTGGGAATCGCGGCACGATGGAAACGCAACAGACGATAGGCGTTAGCCGGACGACAAGCATCGGCAGCACCATCCACAGTAAGCAACAGCGGAAGAGGAGCCTCAACAGTCTCCACACCGTTCTCGATAGAGCGCTCTACGATTATCGTTTTTTCATTAATAGAGACGATACGACGCACGTATGTAACCTGCGGCAGCCCAAGCTGCTGTGCTACCTGTGGGCCGACCTGTGCTGTATCACCGTCTATAGCCTGACGACCGCACAAGACAATACTGCAATCGCCAATCTTTTTTATTGCCGAAGCGAGAGCATAAGAGGTTGCAAGCGTGTCGGCACCGGCAAAGGCACGATCGGTGAGTAGAACACCCTCATCGGCACCGCGATAAAGCGCCTCACGCAAAATGTCGGCAGCACGATGGGGACCCATCGTCAAAACAGTTATCTTACTCTCGGGATTAGCCTCTTTCAACTGCAAAGCCTGCTCAAGTGCATTAAGATCCTCGGGATTGAAAATCGCGGGAAGAGCCGCACGATTAATGGTCCCATCGGCATTCATTGCCTGCTCGCCAACATTGCGAGTGTCGGGCACCTGCTTGGCCAATACAATAATATTCAATTTCATTCTATACGTTTTTATGGCTCAAAAGCAGCAAAAAAAAGAAGCGCCCATAAAGCCAAATTAGGTCACAAAGGTAAGAAACTGTTTTGATTTATAAAATATATTTAAATGCGGTTGAAAGAGTTTAGCCTGCTTTTTGTCATTATTTAACACTGCAGGTGCACATAATGAACAAATATCATATTTTATAAAAAAAGACAAACATCATTTATATTAAATTAGCCCCGACACAAAACAACATAACTACACCCGAAAAAATAGTTTTTTATCATTATTTATTTTTATAATAAAAAACTGTTTCTTATATTCGCAGAATATATGTGCGAACAAACAAAAAAACAAATAAAACAGTAATGAAAAGAACTAAAATCAACGCATTGGTTATCGGTATGATAGCTGCAACATCGGCGCTTTTTGGTGCTTGTAGCCCAAAGGCATCAGAGCCTGTTCAAGAGACAAGTAAGTTTATAACAGTAGACAGCACCAACATTGTACGCAATGGCAAGCCCTACTACTACATTGGTACAAACTTCTGGAGCGCACCCATTTTGGGTTCTACAGGACAGGGTGGCGACCGCGCACGCCTACAAAAAGAGCTCGACGCTCTTAAGGCAATGGGAGTAGAGAATCTGCGCATCCTGGCAGGTGCCGATGCCGGAAGTGCCAACGCTAACAGCGTACAGCCCTATCTGCAGCCTCGCCCGGGAGAACTTAACGACACACTTCTTGTTGGCCTCGACTATACACTCGCCGAGCTGGAGAAAAGAGGAATGACAGCCGTAATATACCTCACAAACTCTTGGGACTGGAGCGGCGGTTTCGGATTCTATCTACGCGAATGTGGATATGGCGATTCACCTAATGCCTCGGGCGAGGGATACAACGACTATGTAAAATACTCGGCCGATTTTGTTCGCGACGAGCGTGCTATGGAGATGTACTTCAACCACGTACGCGCTATTGTATCGCGCAAGAACACAATCACTGGACGCGACTACAAAGACGAGCCCGCAATTATGTCGTGGCAGATATGCAATGAGCCACGTCCCTTCAGCAAAGATAACAAACAAATATTTGCATCTTGGATTTCAAAGACCGCAAAACTCATTAAGAGCATCGACAGCAATCACCTTGTATCCACCGGTAGCGAGGGACTCTATGGTTGCGAGGTAGACCAGCAAATGTGTGAGTTTGTTCACGGCGACCCCAATATCGACTACCTGACAGTACACATCTGGCCATTGAACTGGGGTTGGGCCAAGCGCGAGGCTCCCGACAGCGGTATCGAGAATGCCTGCAAACGCACAGGAGAGTACATCGATATTCACATAGAGATGAGCAAGAATATCCGTAAGCCTATGGTTATCGAGGAGTTCGGTTTCTGCCGCCGCGACAACAAATACACCCTCGATGCAGACGTTGAGACACGCGACAAACTATATGCCTATGTATTCGGACACGTAAAGAGAAGCGCCGAGAGCAACGGTGTTATTGCCGGATGTAACTTCTGGGGCTGGGGAGGCGCAGGCCGTCCCGCCGGCGAAGTGTGGAAAGCAGGCGACGACTTCCTTTGCGACCCCCCTCACGAGCCTCAGGGATGGTACTCGGTATTCGACTGCGACAGCACAACCATAGCTATCATAAAGGAGTACACCAAGGAGCTTAACAAGTGATTAACAAGAAATTATAAGATAAACAATTAAAAATACAATATTATGTATAGCAACGATAAACGCATCGTCATAACACTTGACGCAGGAGGTACCAATTTAGTATTTGGCGCAATGAAGGCTGGTAAGTTCATCATCGACCCAATCTCAATGCCCTCTAATGCACACGACCTCGACAAATGTCTTGCAACAATAGTATCGGGATTCGAGCAGGTGATTGCCAAACTCGACGAAAAACCCGTAGCAATAAGTTTCGCATTCCCCGGCCCTGCCGACTACCCACGCGGTATTATCGGTGGTTTTCTCCCCAACTTCCCCTCGTTCCGCGACGGTGTGGCCCTTGGTCCCTTCCTTGAGGATAAGTTCGGAATCCCCGTATTCATCAACAACGACGGCGACCTCTTTGCCTATGGCGAAGCGCTCGGCGGAGTGCTTACCGAGGTAAATGCAAAGCTAAAGGCGCTAGGCTCGACAAAGCAGTATAAGAACCTGTTAGGTTATACATTTGGAACAGGATTCGGCATTGGTGTTGTAGTTAACAACCAGCTGAACCGAGGCGATAACTCTTGCGTAGAGACATTCTGCCTGCGTCATAAACTAATGCCCGAGATTATTGTAGAGGATGGTGTTGCCATACGCGCCGTACAACGTGTATATGGCGAGAAATCGGGTAATATGGAGCACGGACTCACCCCCAAAGACATCTGCGAGATTGCCGACGGAGTACGTCCCGGCGACCAAGAGGCAGCAAAGGCAGCATTTGCCACAATGGGTACAGTAGCCGGTGCAGCTATGGCAACAGCAGTGACACTCATCGACGGACTCATTGTTCTGGGCGGTGGTGTTTGCGCAGCAAGCCGATGGATTATGCCCTCGCTCCTCGAAGAGATGCGTTCAAAGATACAGACGCTCAAAGGCGACGATGTCAACCTTGTACAGATGAAAGTCTACAACCTTGACGACCCCGAAGAGTTTGCACAATTTGCAAAGGGCGACTCAAAGACAATTAAAGTATACGGCAGCGACCGCACAGTTGAGTACGACCCCCAGAAACGCATCGGAATTGCAATATCGCGTATGGGAGCAAGCCAAGCAATATGTATGGGTGCCTACTCGTTTGCACTAAGCGAACTCGACAAATAAAAAAGCTACACGATTATGAGAAAAAAGATTCTATTTCTTTTAGGCGCAGCCGCCCTTGCACTCAACGTGCAGGCACAAGAGCCGGCCGATTGGGTCGACCCCTTCATTGGAACCACCAATTTTGGAACAACAAACCCCGGAGCACTGCGCCCCGGTGGTATGATGTCGGTAGTGCCTTTCAATGTAATGGGTTCGGACATTAATGTCTACGACAAGGACAAACGCTGGTGGTCGGCCCCCTACGAGTATAGCAACAAATATTTTACAGGCTATGCCCACGTGGCACTGAGCGGTGTTGGATGCCCTGAGGCATCGTCGCTGCTTGTGATGCCAACAACAGGTGAGCTTAACGTCGACTACACAAGCTACGGCTCGGAATACACCGATGAGATTGCCACCCCGGGATATTTCAGCAACCGCCTTACAAAATATGGTATAAAGACCGAGGTAACGGCCACCAAACGCAGCTCTTGCGAGCGTTACACATTCCCCGCCGGAAAGGGACATATCCTATTGAATCTTGGAGAGGGCCTCACCAATGAGAGCGGTGCAATGGTACGCCGAGTGAGCGAACAAGAGATAGAGGGAGTGAAACTGCTGGGAACATTCTGCTACAACCCCGGTGCCGTATTCCCCATCTACTTTGTGATGCACGTCAACCGTCAACCAAGCAGCAGCGGTTATTGGAAAAAGCAGCCCCTACTGCAAGGTGTCGAGGCCGATTGGACTCCCGACGACGGCACCTACAAACTGTATAAAAATTACAATCGCGAGATTGCAGGCGATGACATCGGATACTACTTCTCATTCGACAACCTTAAAGAGGACGAGCAGATTACAGTGCGTATGGGTGTATCATTCGTCTCTATTGAGAATGCACGTGAGAACTTAAACAAAGAGCAACACGGATTAGACTTCGACCAACTGCGCACAAAGGCACGTAAAGAGTGGAACGATGACCTCGGCCGCATACGCGTCAGCGGTGGCACCGACGAGCAGAAACGCATCTTCTACACAGCGCTTTATCACGCGCTTATACACCCCAACGTAGTTAGTGACTACAACGGAGAATACCCCAAGATGGAGAGCGGACTTACAGCAAAGGCAGCCTACACACGATACACAATTTTCTCGCTGTGGGACACCTACCGCAACCTGCATCAGTTGCTAACCCTCGTCTACCCCGAGCGACAGACCGATATGCTTCGCTCAATGGTAGATATGTACAAAGAGTGGGGCTGGCTTCCCAGATGGGAACTTTACGGCCGCGAGACATACACTATGGAGGGCGACCCTGCCGCCATTGTTATTGCCGACAGCTACGTGAAAGGATTACGCGACTTCGACTACCAAACGGCCTATGAGGCGATGCTGAAAT
This sequence comes from Bacteroidaceae bacterium, assembly GCA_017647725.1. Taxonomy (GTDB): domain Bacteria; phylum Bacteroidota; class Bacteroidia; order Bacteroidales; family Bacteroidaceae; genus HGM04593. The sequence goes on along the minus strand of JAGCKB010000318.1, from coordinate 3,018 downwards.
CGGCCACAACACCCGGAGCACAGAATCCCATTCGCCCCGACATCGACCCCTATATCCAAAAGGGCTATATCCCTCTTGGGTTCTTCGCAAACGACCTTTCGGGCGATAACTCGGTATCGCACGCACTCGAATACTGCCTTGCCGACTATGCAATATCACAGTTGGCCGACTCGTTGGGCGACAAAAAGAGCGCAAAGATATTCAAAAAGCGTTCACAGGGCTACCGCAACTATTTCTGCAAGGAGTATGGCACACTGCGCCCCTTGACAAAAGAGGGTAAATTCCTCGAGGATTTCGATGCCACCACAGGAAAGAATTTCGAGAATGTCCCCGGATTCCACGAAGGCTCGGCCTGGAGCTACACATTTGCCGTACCCCACGACATCGATGGACTTACACGCCTTATGGGTGGCAAGAAAGGCTTCATAAAGAGCCTGCAGTATGTGTTCGATGAGAAACACTACGATCCTGCCAATGAGCCCGATATAGTATATCCCTATCTCTTCAGCCGTGTCAAGGGCGAGGAGTGGCGCACACAGCGCGAGGTTAAGATACTGCTCGACAGTTGCTTCACAGCAGCCCCCAACGGCATACCCGGCAACGACGACACAGGTACAATGTCGGCCTGGGCCATATTCTCGATGATGGGATTCTACCCCGACACTCCATCTGAGCCCTACTACACCCTCACCACTCCCGTGTTCGACCGCATAGAGATAGACACAGAGCGTGGAACAGTGACAATAGAGGCCGAGCGTCCCACTGCCGACTGCCACTATATCGAGAGTATGACTCTTGGCAATGCACCATTGAAGAAATATCGTATCACACACAACGAACTGCTTAACAAGAGAAACCTCAAGTTCAAACTAAAAGCACAACCAAAATGAAGATAACAAAGATACTTTTTGCAGGCACCATGCTGCTTGCAGCCTGTACACAGGCGCCACAGCCACTCCCCGAGAAGCTCACCTCATACGTCAACCCCCTCATTGGCTCGGGCGGTCACGGACACGTATTTGTTGGAGCACACGTTCCATTTGGAATGGTACAACTTGGTCCCACAAGCGTAACAACCACCTGGGATTGGTGCTCGGGATACCATCAGGATGAAAACTCGGTAATAGGATTCTCGCACACCCATCTCAGCGGAACAGGAATAGGCGACCTATTCGACGTAACCGTAATGCCTGTAACAGGCGAAGTGAGTTACCAACGCGGTATCCTAAACGATTCGCTATCGGGCCTTTGGTCACCCGCCGACCGTACACAAGAAATTGCAAAACCGGGATACTACAGTGTCCCCCTGACACGCTACGGCATCAAGGCCGAGGTGACAGCATCGGCACGTGTGGGAATGCACCGCTACACCTTCCCCGCATCGGAGCAGGCAGCCATCGTCATCGACCTTGAGAACGGAGGTTGCTGGGACCGCTCTACCGAGACATCGATGCAGGCCGAGGGTAACAACATCATCATAGGCTACCGCTACTCAAAAGGTTGGGCAAATAATCAAAAGGTATATTTTGCAGCAGAATTCTCGAAGCCTTTCGACAATTTCACACTGCACGGGAACAATGATATGTACGGACGTGCATCGTTTGTAACCACCGAGGGCGAGAAAGTACTTCTTAAAGTGGCTATATCACCCGTAAGCGTCGAGGGTGCAAAGGCAGCCCTTGCAGCCGAAATTCCCCATTGGGAGTTCGACAAGGTTGCCGAGAGTGCCGATGCTGCTTGGGAGAGCGAACTTGGCAAGATACGCATTCAGAGCAACAGCGTAGTACCTGCAAGCACATTCTACACAGCAATGTACCACGCAATGACAGCCCCCGTCCTCTTCAGCGATGTGAACGGCGACTATCGCGGTGCCGACGGTACTGTCTACAATGCCCCACATAATATGTACAGCATCTTCTCATTGTGGGATACCTACCGCGCCAAGATGCCTCTGATGAGTATCATACAGAGCGAGCGTTTCGGCCATTTTGCAGCCACAATGATTGACATCTGCGACAAGCAGGGTCGTCTGCCCGTATGGCATCTGTGGGGATGCGAGACCGACTGTATGGTTGGCGACCCCGGAGTAATTGTAGTTGCCGATGCCATTGTCAAGGAGGCAAAAGGTATAGATCCACACAAGGGTTACAAAGCCATCCTAAAGACCTTTGAGCAGGATGGTCGCGGACGTGCTCTGCGCAAGCAATATGGCTACATCCCCTGCGACCCATTCAAAGAGTCGGTTGCATACGATATGGAGTATGCCATTGCCGATGGAGCAGCAGCACAGGCTGCAGCAAAGCTGGGATATGCCGACGATGCCAAGATGCACACCACAAACAGCCACTCGTACCGTAACTTCTTTGACCCTGCAACAGGCTTTGTACGCGGCAAGAAGATTAAAGGCGGCTTTAACGAGCCCTTTAACCCCTACTTCTCGGCCCACCGCGACGACGACTACTGCGAGGGTAACGCTTGGCAGTACACATGGCTTGTACCACAGGATGTAGCAGGAATGGCACAGTGCTTCGGAGGCAAGGAAAAGATGCTTGCCAAGCTCGACTCACTGTTCCTTGCACCCTCTACCGTCGAGGGCGACCCCTCGCCCGATATTTCGGGTCTTATAGGTCAGTTCGCTCACGGTAACGAACCCTCTCACCACATTCTATATCTTTACACAATGCTTGGCGAGCCTCACAAGGCAGCCGACCGCATACGCGAGGTGATGACAACACAATATCACGATGCACACGACGGCCTCTCGGGTAACGAGGATGTTGGTCAGATGTCGGCTTGGTACATTATGTCAGCACTCGGATTCTATCAAGTAGAGCCTGCCGGTGCACGCTATTGGTTTGGTAGTCCGGCCGTTACAAGTGCCGAGCTTGCAGTTGAGGGTGGAACATTCAAAATTGAGACCGAAAACAACAGTGCCGAGAATAAGTATATTCAGAGCATACGTCTGAACGGTGCTGACTACACCCTCCCCTACATCAGTCACAGCGACCTTAAAGCAGG
>JAGCKB010000317.1 GCA_017647725.1 Bacteroidaceae bacterium | reverse complement strand
GATTAATTTCACTACCGCATTTAGTACACTTTGCCATAATATTTCGGTTTATGTTATTAATATTCAATTCAAAGCGATTCATAACAAGATGAATCTTGGTCGATAAAGTTACATAAATTTTCTAATCAAGAGACAAATTATATGTTTTTTTTTACAAATAGTCAAAAAAAACGATAATTAGGGGCAAAACACAACGATTCGAACGATTGTCAATCGTTCGAATCGTTAAATTACTATGCAGCAAAGTAATCGTTCTCTATGGTTTATACACTGCACGCACACGACACTTTGCGGTGCGGAGTTTATTACCCACATCGGGAGTGGGAGCAGGAGAGTAAGTAACGTAAGTTCCCGGTGTTGCAGGGTTACCCCATTGATACGGTTGTCGTCCCGCCGGCCCCGACACACCACTACTTACAGGTACATACGGATTGGCTTGTGATGCATCATAAGCAATTTTGGTCGAGCGTGCCCGAGCAGCATCATCGCCGTAGTATTTTCCCGTTGCACTACCTCCAAAAATCCAAACTTGGACATTAACAATAAAATCGCTATAGACAAAAGAGGGCTGCGACGACCAATAGAACTTATCCTGAAAGACATTAAACTCGGTATAGGCACTCTGAACTATATCTTCGAGTTCGTCTGTAGCAGGCATATACCAATGCATAGAGGCTTCTGACAGTGCACCTGTGCCATCGTCTCGTCTGTTCTTGTTATAGCAATACTCTACCGCGCTATTTGGATCGACATCAAGCGTACCCGCACTGAATTTGTTATTATTCTTTGCAACCTGCACAATCTCCTTTGTAAAGTCATAACCGTTATAATTTCTTATAATACTTTCGGGCATACCGTTTGTATAGTCACGCTGTAGATAAAAATCGTATTTAGGCGCTAATTGTCCTATTGATTCATCCAAGAACTGTTTGGTATTGATTCCGATCCAACCCAATACCTGCAACAAGAAAGACTCTGAGGCAGGGTCAATAAATGCCGCCTGATTCTTGCTTGATATCTGCAATCCATCCAGTCCCCAGGGCATTCCTTCGTAGTCGGTAAGTCCGAAGTTGTCCTCGGAGTCGAAGTTATGCAAGTACTCTTCGAAAAACTCGATGTAATATACAACGCCAGCGCGCTTTACCGATTTTACGGGATAGAGCGCTCGCTGCACAAAGTTATAATTCTTTACAATGGTTGGCGAGGTTTCTCCCTGCGGAGTAAACTCTACAATTATCTGCGCCTCACGTGTAGAGTGCTTTTGTGCCTCTATCTTTTCATCGGTAATCGCACCCTGAATGGTTGTGCTATTCTCGTCGATATACACCCACACACAGTTATCGACATTGTTGGTAATCTCGCAACTTGTCGATGCAGCAAGGGTATTTGTCACTAAGCCTTTTGTAAAATATTTTCTCTTTCCACTTGTACAATATGTAGCATCACCTGCGGGTGCGCTGCTCTTTTTCTCTAATCTAATCCAATTACAACCGTCGGAGACTCTTATGTTCACCTTGCCCGGATTATGTAAATCGACACGTATAGGGCGCACCTCGAAGTGCGAATCGAGCATTGTCTCGCGTTCCATAAACAGCACAAAGTCGTTGTTATCGACATTCACGCGATAGTCGATAGAGACAGAATTTTCATCGCCATCCACCGAGTTTGTAACACCCTTTATCGAGACGTAATTATTATACTGACAGTTACGCACAACATTAAAGTCGTCGATACTGTTTGCTCCCAAATAGAGCTTATAAGTCAGTGTGTGCTGATGACTCTGGTGGTCGGTGAACATACCATTTATCACCACGTATGCCGGCTCGCCATCGACAGCAGCCGGAAGCGATGGGTTAACAGTTCGGTCGACGAGACAGGGTTTGAAACGCTGCATCTCGTTCTCGCTGATACCATTGGGATAATTATATGTATTTCTATCCAATCCCTTAACCTTATGCTCGGGCATATAAAAGCTGAATTCCAATGTATTTGAGCCCGAGACAGGGTTCACACCCGTCACTCTTCGAGACGATATATAATTGGCAATGGTATCTTTGTAGTATGGTGTCTGTTCGCCAATCTCGGGTGCAAACATACTCACAGCCTTTGGCAAATTATGCACTTCCCAACTTATAAGGCGGAATGTTGGATTAAAGTACTCCTGAACAGCATCGACCTTCAGTTCAAATACTATTTTCGCATAAAGGTTCTCAAGAGGAATCTCAATTTTTCCGTCCAACGCATCGTTATCGGGGTGCAGATTCGCGCGCGTCGAACCAACCATAGGGAATCCATTTGCAGGAATATCCAACGAGGTTGTACTTGTTGTAAGAGCTACTGTCTTATCCAAGATATCGCTCTCCTCGCCAATACCCCACGAATCGACTAAAGCAGGCGACATATTGGCAATAAGGAACATTCGGCAGTCTCTTACGTCGGTTGCATTAGATGCTGAAAGCAGGTCGTTTCGGTCAATAACGAACATTGGGACAGAACTCTCTATCTGCTGTTTGTTTATCAAGTATCCTGCACCGTCGAAGATAAACAGAGCCATATATTTAATAGCCGACTCTTGCTCGTTCTTGGCGGCACGTGTTGTAACATCGTACTCGGCAAAACCCGACACTCGGCACACAATCTCGACCTTAGAGTTTTGGGCAGCAGTGAATAGTTCCTCATTTTGACAGGATGCAAAAAGGAGCACTGTGATTGCTGCACAAACAAGGCTTGTTATATATATAATCTGTTTACACATAATTCTGTTGGACGTTAAGATTCTGTTTAATCGAACTCGATATCTACCCTATTTTCTACCCACTCTCCCGGAGGTATAACCTGCAAAGTAAGCGCATCGCGGGTGAATGTAAGCTGAAGTACATATCGGCGACCGGGCAGAAGGTCTCGCTCTACATTAAAACTGATAGGAGCGACAGCGCCGTTTGTAACTGCCGCATCGGCTACTGTTATTGGGTTACCGTTTTTATCGACATATTGGATACTCAGCGACACTGTACCATAAAGATAAGAGCCGTTTATCTTCTCTTGCGGTATAATTATCAAAGGATTACCCGATGCAACTATTGCCGACGATTCTCCATTAGAGGGCGCCAAAGTAACCGATGGGACGATAGTATAGTTTTTCTTTTTATTTGCCGCTTCGGTTCTCTCAAGCGGCATAGTATCGTCCATTGGTATAACCACTTTGCCGTATCCTTGATTCTCGAGATTTACCTTAAGGTTAGTTACCTTTACATATACCTCGGTGCCATTTTCAAGTGGCGCATTCATATTAACCATCTGCACATCCACTGCCGTCAATCGATGTTTGAATGTAAACGCCACCTCACGTGTCGACCTATAGTCGGTATCGTATACAGCAGCAGTCATAACATCCTGCATTTTGGCAACATCTGTGGGCAGAGTATATGTGATATACGGTGTTCCCTGCACATTGTCGGCACTCACCGAGAGTGTACCCTGCGACTCGGTCTCATATGGATAATAGCCAAAGAATGTATATTTATGTCCAAACTCCCAGGGTTTCAGTTGTGTTCCATTGGTCGAAGGCTCCAGGTCATAGGAGTGAAGTTGCGATTCATTGTCGTATGTAATCTTCTGGGCGTGGAACACATCGGGGGTTGCAAGGACACGTACTGTCGTCCATATATCGTTTTGGTTGTTATATCCCCAATAGTACCCCATAACACCAAAATTTCGATTCATATCGTTAACCAACGCACCACGCGTAGGTTTATCGGCATTGAACAGGATATATCCGTATGTAGGTGTATCGGGTTCGATGTCGAGTATTTCATCTGCTTTATCGCATCCCGCAAAAAGGAGTGACAATAACAGAGTTAAAAATATATTATGATTCAAATACTTCATATCTTGAGGAACTATTTGATGTGTATTTTCGTTTTTAGTTGCGACTGTTCAATAGCCGTCATTATTTAATGATAATTGTTCCGCCTACCTGCTCCGAGCCCCAAGACTCTACTATAGGCGTAGCAAATGTAATATTTTTCTGTGCCTCTATTATGGCACGATATTTTATATGCTTATTAGGCTCCCACTTTACCGACTCGGGCAGATAAGATATAAGCACATTGTCTTTTATTGTCTCTCCCAATCCACCGATAGTAAAGTCGTATGCAACCACCAGCACTACAGGATTATCCTCGGGGTCTACCGGCTGAGGCATCAGCAGTATATCAGAGAGAAACTCTTTGTAATTTGTATCGAGAGCCACTTTGTCGAATGTACTTCCCGTATAAGAGGGATCTTGCGTATCGTCTACCGTCCAATAAACAGCATCGGGTGTCCAGGTATAATCGCCTTTTGTATACATACCAAGAAGATACACCTGTGTTATGTTTATGGCATCGGCAGCATTATTGGAATGTTTTGCCAACTCTATTGTCACACCTGTGAGCGTGTGTTTGAAATTAAGGCCGACCAATGGGGCAGCACTTCCATCAACATTCAGTTCGGTTGCGTGAAGCAGGTCGATTCCTGTTGCTGTATCGAATCCTGTTATCTTCAACTGTTGATTATCGTCTGCTACTATGACTGCATTATAAGCAGCTGCATCCACAGCCGGATATACAGCGTGGAAATTATACTCGTTAAATGTCCAGACCTCGGGATTGTCATAGACCCAAGCTCCGCTGTTGTAGGTAACTTTTCTTGCATCGAACACCTGTGTACCTGTAAAGCCACCCCACACCGAGAATCCGCCTGCTTGAATATCGGCAATAGCGGCAATGGCTCTCGACTGTTTTACATCGGCCGAGAAACCTATATTCCTGGTTTTCTCTTGCATCGGCTCATCGTCGTTAGAGCAGGCAAGGCATAGGAAAATAAGAGGCAATATCTTAAGTAGGTGTTTCATTTGTAAAAAAAAGTTCGTTATGTTTTTCAAAATCTCTTGGGCGGATCCGCCCAAGAGATATATTAAACAAATTATAGAATTAGTTCAAAGCAGCACCTGCATTCTGCTCGGTCCAAGCATCAACAGAAGTTACAGCAAACTGGATGTAGTTTGTTGTAGATGTGATGGTAGCAGTGTAGGTATAAGAGTAACCGGGCTTCCATTTCTCGGTACCTGCATCGTTAAGCTTAAGAGCTACATTGGTATACTCTTTCTCGTCAACCTTGTTGTCTGAAGCATCATAGAACTCAACTTTGAAGCTTGCTTTCATCTCACTAAGACCCTGGTTGGGAATTACAATATGATCCTCAGAAGTAAATGTTGCGGCAGCAGCAATGTTAGCAGTAGTTCCTGCAAAAGAGAGTGACGCAGCCGAACCAGAGGGAGTCCAAGCAGCAGCACCATCATAAACACAAGTACCTGCGGGCAAAACATTGAATGTAATGTTAGAAACCTTCATTGTATATCCCTTATCGGTACCGTTTGTCAAAGCAAACTTAACCTTAGAAAGAAGGTGCTTGAAAGTAAAGCCTACAGTAGCATTGGTCAAACCTGTGTTGTCAACAGAAGCAACAGCAGCAACCAAGTCATTGGCATCGGCAGCTGTGTAGTTTGTGAATGTAAGCTTACCATCGGCAAACGCTACACCGGCCAACTGATCTGACTCATTCTTTGTTGCGTAAGCGCCGAACTGATACTGGTTAGCAGTCCAAGCAACAGGATTGGTATAAGACCAAGTTGCACCATCCTTTAAAACAGCAACATTGTTAAATACGTTTGTAGTACCATAATAACCAAATACGTGGAACTTGGTGATATCACCATCGGTATTGGTTACCGCACGAGTGTCCTTGTTAACAAAGCCGTCGAACTGAATCTTGTTTGACTTGTTAATGTCAAAGACCTCATCATTTGTACAACTTGCAAGGGCTGCTACAGCCATTCCAAGAAACAATAAATTCTTTTTCATAACACTAAAATTAAAGATTAAAAATTAAACTAATATAATATTTACTATTTATTACTTATATTGGCAACGGTACATCAACATCATTACCCCAATCATCGACTTCTACTTGGAATCCTCCACCACTCTCGTCTATTGTCTCGTCAATCTCTATTCCGTCGATAACAATAACTCCTCCGTGAGGTTGCATCATCACCTGGTCGGTTACATCAAAGTCGTGCTGCTGGAAGTTGCCGTTTTTAAGCAGCAGCTCTACCGAAAGACCAAACTGTGGTGTGGCACGCGTGT
>JAGCKB010000316.1 GCA_017647725.1 Bacteroidaceae bacterium | reverse complement strand
TCGCCGTTTTTTATGTTCAATAATGCCTGTTTCTTTCTTTTTTGCGGTTACATAGCCCGCTATGCGCCCTTTAAAAATAAATAAACATTCTATTCTTGCTCTATAAAAAACTTGGCGATATAATTTTAAACAGCTTCTTAGGGTATTACTCTTTTACAATCTCGTTGAAACGCTCTATGAGCCACTGCTCTTGTTCTTCGCGTGTCATAAAGCTGTTATCGAGCAACAGTGCATCGTCGGCTTTGCGCAAAGGGCTGACCTCACGTGTCTGGTCGATGTGGTCGCGCAGCTGTACGTTCTCTAAGATCTCATCAAAATTTGCACTATCGCCACGCGCTATTATCTCATCGTAACGACGCTGTGCACGCACCTCGGCCGATGCTGTTACGAAAATCTTCATCTCGGCATTTGGGAAAACAGTTGTGCCAATATCGCGACCATCCATAACAATGCCCTTCGCCTCGCCCATAGAGCGCTGCTGTGCAATCATATCGGTGCGGACAAAATCGAGAGCTGCCACTTGGCTTACTATGCGTGATACCTCTAACGAACGAATCTCTTTCTCGACATTTCGTCCATTAAGTATTGTTACCGAATTCTTTGTAACAGGGTCGGCCTCGAATGTAATGCGTATCTCACTCATTCTATTACGTAGGGTATCTACGTCTATTACACCGTCGGCAATGAGCCTCTGCTCCAAACAAAAGAGCGCCACAGCACGATACATTGCACCGCTATCGAAATATAGGTATCCGATGTTACGCGCCAAAGACTTGGCCATAGTACTTTTTCCACACGACGAAAATCCGTCAATAGCAATTATTATCTTCTTCATATATTTGTTTTTATTATTTTCATAAAGTATAAGATGCGCCAAACATTAGCGAAGAGGAGGAGACGTGCAGTTTGCTGTACGATACTCCAAATTTCAGTTTTTTAAGGCTTATGCCTGCGCCCAATGTCAATCCGTCCCATTTGGTACCCTCGGACGATAGTTCCTTGGCTATGCGATAGTTATATCCCAACGAGGCGTAGAAATTATTTCCAATGAGCAGGTCGGCGCCAAACAGAGCGTGTTTAAGCAGAATATCGCCGAAGCTATCGTCACTGCCATCGGGATTGGTGAAACTATCCTTACTCCACTTATGCAGATTAACCAAAGTCAACGACAGACGCAAAGGAGCGTGCGCCAAACGCTTTGTAAAACCCATCTGAACATCGAACGGCATACTCTCGTTCTTATCCTCAAAAGCCTTTACCTGACCACCCAAACTACGCAACACAAATGAGAAAGAGAATTCATCATCGGGATTGTAATAGTTTACTCCGAGGTCAACGCCAAGCGCCAGCGAGGTATAACTCTCGTATTTGGAATAAATGAATTTACCCGTTACACCACCACTCCATCTATCACTGAGCAGATAGTTGTAGAGCATTGACAGTTCTATATCTTTAGCTGTGAAACTACCAGTAGAGATATTGTCGGCTGTGTAACCATCAAATGTTCCATAATCGATATAACGTACAGCAAGAGCCGCTGCCGAGCGTTCGCCAAACATTCTGTTAAATGCAGCACCGGCGACCTTACTATCGCTCATATATGTCATATAACTGAGGCTCAAGCTCTTGTCCGAGACATTTGCCAAGAGCGCCGGGTTGTGCATCGCAAGCATAATATCATCGTCGGGAAGCGAGATATTGCTTCCTCCCAATGCCGCAGCGTGCGACGAATAGGGCAACCGCAAAATATTGAATGCAGAGCCTCCATCCTGCGCAAACAGAAATATCGGCAGCGCCAATATCAGTGTCATCACAATCTTTCTCATCAGATATTTTATTTATGCCTCGCAATAAACATTGTCGAGGGCGAAGATAATGCTTTTTTATTTCTAAACCATAAAAAGAGACATTGAATTACCAACAAAAGGGAGGCAAAAAACAATGTATCCGGCCTATAAAAAACGTAAAACATCGCTGTATAGTGTGTAATAGACCTACGATATTTCACAATGTTTATGCAAAACAGGAGCAGCAACAGCCTTAACATCCTCAAAAAATGGCATTGGGCAGGATTTAAGCTAAAATATCAGTGTTAAAACAAAAAAAGAGTAAAGAATCGCCTATGATTGAAAAATATTGTTTATTTTTGCAAGGTTGAGCAGATTAAATTTTAAAAAATCAATAAAATGAGTACAGAAAAAAATTACATCGAAGAAAAGAAGAGCCAATCGGCTAATCTTGAGACAAGAAAAACCACTTGGTTGCTCTTGGGTTACATTATGGTATTCGCTGTACTGTTCGCTGCTTTCGAGTGGACAGCAACTGAGAAGAAGCACACTGGTGAGATTATCCAGCAGGGAATACTGCTCGAAGAGGAGATTATGGTGCCCATCACACTACCCGAGAAGAAGGTGGTACCTCC
>JAGCKB010000315.1 GCA_017647725.1 Bacteroidaceae bacterium | reverse complement strand
CGTTGGTTACGAATGGTTAGGTCGCAGTAACTCTTTCTCGGCACGCCTAAACTATTCGGGACGAAACGGCTCACTGTTCTGGAATGATGAAGAGGCTGTCGGTGATGATGATGGAGGAACAGGTTATCAGTTCTTGTTAGGGTATACGCGTAAAATAAACCGTAAATGGACTGCATCACTGTCGGGAGGTATCGGATGCAGCTATTTCCCCAAGTATGTTGCCAATATAAGTGCTACACGATACTTTAAAAACGACTGGTTCGTAGATGCAGGACTTGGTTATCGTTATCTAATGGATAAGGAGAATCTGTTCAGCTATAGTACAGCGATAAATAAGATATTCGAACCCTTTACACTTACATTGGGAGGCTCGCTAATTACCTATGACTCGGAACTCTTTTTTAATGCTTATACAAAGGTAAAATATTCTCCGTTTGACGATGGACGTACATCGGTAGTGGCATCGGCAGGATGTGGTACTGCTCCCGAACTTAATATCATTGACCTGTATTCAATTTCAAGCTCATTCTCTCATATGAATACTCACGTGAGTTTAGGTGGGCAGTATATGCTTACTTCTCATCTCTCATTGGGAGTGCTTGGTGTGTGGAATACGCTGTACGATCAGAAACAGATGGAGGATGGAACGTTGGTAACACAATACAGAAACTTATATAATGGATATGTACAGATTTTTATCTCTTTCTAAAATGTTGCTCTGGGTGGCATTCCTAATGATGCTCACTGTTGCAAGTATAAGTTGTGCCGGAAAAGTCGCAACTTATAATGGTAATGGTGAGGTGTATGTTGTGCTACCTAAAGACTACGATAGCAAGAAAGATTTAAAATGGTCCGAGTATCTGTTCAAGCATCTTAGACATCGTGGCGGCGGTGATAATGCTCCTGTCTTTTACGATATTTTTGACATCCCCGATAGTAAATTTATTACTGTTGGTATAGATGAAAAAAACGATAATGATTTTAATATAGAGAATGACAACAATGGAATACGTCTTGTCGCACGCGACGAACGTACGATGCTTTGGTTGCTACACCAATATATGCGTAAGATTGGTGATGTAGACGAACGTTTCCCTTATAAAGACCTGCCGATTGCTATAATGTCATTCAATGATACTGTGGGGCATTTTCCTTTTAAATATCGCGATGTTTACTCTCCGACAAATAGAGACGAAGATATTCGTGGAGTTTTAGGACTAAACAATATTGATACAGATTGGGGTATTTGGGGGCATAATATATCACTAACTCTCCCCGATGAACCCGATAGAAATGTTTTTGCTTATTACGAGGGACAGCGTGTATCTTCACAGTTCTGTTTCAGTTCCGATAAGTTGTATAGATATATCTGTGATTATATTATTGACAACTGCGGAGATGGTAAAGATGTACCATATAACTTTGCCATACTGCCCAATGACAATAACATAGCCTGTATGTGCGGGCATTGTCAGGGAGCAGGAAATAGTGTGGGTAATGCTACACCTGCTGTTACAAAAATGATAAGAAAGTTGGCGACACGTTTCCCGTCTCATACATTCTTTACCTCGGCCTATCACACTACCGACAAGCCTTGTAAACACGCTTTGCCCGAGAATGCCGGTGTTATTGTAAGTGCAATAGATTGGCAGCCCGGTAAGGAACTTAAAGGCAAGACGCTCTTTGAACAAAAAATCAGTGAGTGGAGTAAGAAGACCAATAATATATATGTGTGGGATTATATAAATAACTATGATGATTATCTCACACCTTACCCCATTCTGAAATCGATGCAACGTCGCTTTAAGATATATCGTGATAACGGCATTAAAGGAATTTTTCTCAATGGTAGCGGATACGACTATTCTACATTCGAGGATATGCACACGCAGCTGCTTGCAGCTCTTATGATGAATCCCGATATTAATATAGAATGTTCTGTAAAAGACTATTTTTGCCGCAACTATCCTGTAACAGGTGCTGTTATATCGGATTACTATTGCAGTTTGCTGAGAAATGAGGAGAGCACCGATAAGGTGATACCAATATATGGAGGTATTGATGAGAAAATAGATGTCTTTTTGGAACCGAACAGCTTTGTCGAGTTTTATGACACGATTACCGTTCTCAAAAACAGAGCCGAGGAAGAAGAGGCATTTATGTTGCGTAAGCTTATAGCTGCTCTTACATTTACACGTCTCGAAATTGCGCGTAACGCCGGATATGGCAAATATGGCTTCGCCACTCTTGGTAAAGATAATAGTTTGCAAGTTAACAAGAGTATGTATGAACTCTTGGAGATATTCGAAGATGGATATGAAGCGTTTAATATGAACAAACTAAACGAAGCGGGTGATAAAAGTTCTGACTATATCGAAAACTGGAAAAAATATATCCTGCAGGCCGAATATCCTACTAATGTGCTTTATGGCAAGGTGCTCACTGTAACCTCGGAAAATGGGAAACAAATTTACCAAGGGCTTACCGATGGAGCACCGGGTATTCCTAACAGCTATTTTTATGGTTGGAATATTATTCCCGAACAGGAGATAAGTATAAAACTGCCGGCAAGCGATGCAAAAGCAATTAAAATGAATTTTCTATCCTTGCCTCGCCACAGAATTGGCATACCATCAAAGATAGAGATATGCAAAGGCGAAGAGGTTATAGCTCTTTACAAACCAAAAGAGGTAAACGAGGATGGGCCGCAGTTAATTGTTTTTGAAGAGAGACTTGAAAATGAATTAAAAAATAAAGTAATTACACTAAAAATATATTCATCGAGCCATTATCATATAGCAATAGATGAGATATGCTTAATAAAATAATGAAATGAGAAATTTAATATTTGCAATAGTAATGATTGCCTTGCTTTCGGGTACAACAGGATGTAAACGTGTAATACGTAACACTACGGTATTTGTAGAAGACTCTGTACGTCACTATTTCCCCATAAGACAGGGCGAAGAGTTAAGTATATTATATAATATCGAGAATACCGGTGACGAGCCGCTTATTATTCAGGATATACACACCTCGTGTGGCTGTATTGTGATTGACCAGGATGCTTCACGTCTTGTCCCCCCAAATGGTAACAGCTACTTGCATATGAAGTATAACAGTCGTAAGAATGTGGGTGAGGTGCGACATACAATACGTATCTATGGCAATATAGAACCAAAAGGCGTAAAGAAGTTGGAATTTATAGTTAATGTTGTTCCCGACCCCGATTATACACGTGATTATGAGGAGTTGTATCGTGAGTCAACCGAGGGAGGAGTAGTAGGAGATATTGTAGATGGTAAGATGCGCGATAAAGGATATTACATTAAAGGCTACTATCCTAATGAGGTCATATCTCCATCTCACACCGAGCGTCGCGAAGAGAACGACCCGTTTAACTGACACCAATAATTTCTAATGGGCAAAAACAAAAAAAACTACAAACACTTAAGTGTTTGTAGTTTTTTATCTGTATAAAGGTTCTTCTTACTTAAGAGCGAAGATCTCCTCCTCACCTGCAACACAGTTGAAGATCTTATCCTCGCGGAGAAGCCAACCGAGACCCAGGTAGAGCTCTTTGTCTTTAAGTTTAGTAGCCTTCTTGATTTCTTTGAGTGTGAGACCCTCTGTCTCATTGAGGGCATTCCAAATGCGACCTGCAAATTCGCCTGCCAATTCTTTCATAATTTCCTTTAAATTTTAATTCAACTTCTTTATATAGATAACTCTCTATATATCTTTAAAATACAACCGTCTTTAAGGGGTTGCCTCAAAAACGGTTGCAAAGGTAATGCTTTTTTTTGAAAAAACAATGAAAAAGCGTGATTTTCAATAATTTTAATATGTTTATATGCTGTTTTTCTTGTTGTTTTCAAGGTATTCTACCCATATTCGTGCTGCTTCCTCTACCATTTTCACGCAAGGACGCTTCTTGTAGTACTCGGCTGTACGTGCCTCGGGAGTAGCTGGGGTAGGGGCGCTTTTGTCTAATCCAAGTAACTGACTACAGATTAGTGAGCCGTTACGCTTTTCGAACTCTTGGGCAAGCTGCTGCACAAGTATGTAATTGGCCTCTTTGCCTTCGCGGTTGCGTCCTTCGGTGCATCCGGTCTCTAATCCGGCAACAAGGAAAAGACCGCAGGCTGCGCCACAGGTCTGTCTCATACGTCCTATTCCACCGCCGAACGAGGCACTCATTTTGAGTGCCTGTTCGCGTGTGAATCCGTACATATCGGCAAATGCTGCAACAACCGATTGTGAGCAGTTGTAACCCTCTTTAAAAAGAGAAACAGCAAGTTCTATTCTATCTTCCATTATTCTAAATTTATTTCAAACCACGTGCACGCAACAATGCATCGGGGTTGGGCTGTGCACCACGGAAACGAACATATTCGCGCATAGGATCTTTGCTACCGCCCATCTCGACAAGCATCTTGAAGCTTGCGGCTGTCTCTGCATCAAAGATACCGCGCTCTTTGAACAACTCAAATGCATCGCAGTCGAGAACCTCGGCCCAAAGATAAGCATAGTAACCTACTGCATAGCCACCGCCAAATACGTGAGAGAAGTTTGTGCTGCGATAGCGATACTCAATCTCGGGGATAAAGTTAAGTTCATTGCGTACCTCTTTCTCGAACTCGTTGCAGTCGAAGTTGCTGTAGTCCTCAATAGTGTGCATACGCAGGTCGAGCAGTGCTGCTGCAACAAGCTCGCTTGTCTCGAATCCAAGATTAAAGTGCGAGCTGCGCTGCATCTTGGCGATGAGTGTGTCGGGGATAATCTCGCCACTCTGGTAATGCTTTGCGTATGTGCGCATAACCTCGGGTTCTATTGCCCATTTCTCGTTAATCTGCGAGAATAGCTCGACAAAGTCGTGTTTAACGTTTGTACCGCTTACGTTGGGATAATGTGTCTTTGTGAGCATACCGTGCAGTGCGTGACCAAACTCGTGGAACAGTGTGCGTGTCTCGTCGATATTAAGCAGTGCGGGTGTGTCGCCCGTAGGTGCAGTAAAGTTACATACGTTTACTACCATAGGACGAATCTCGGAACCACCGATGTTACGCTGGTTGACAAAGTTACTCATCCAGGCACCACCGCGTTTGCTGGGGCGGGGGAAGAAATCGGTGTAGAAGATTGCAAGATGCTCGCCGTTGTTATCCAGAACCTCGTATGTGCTCACCTCCTTGTGGTAAACAGGAATGTCGTTGCGCTCTACGAATTTTACACCATAGAGGCGCTCGGCACAGTCAAATGCACCGGCAAGAACATTCTCTAATTTAAAATAGGGCTTAATGTCGGCATCGTTAAGCGAGTATTTTGCTTTGCGCAATTTCTCGGTATAGTAGAACCAGTCCCAACCTTGTAGCTTGAACTTTCCACCTTCCATATCTATTATTGCCTGAAGCGCAGCACGCTCCTCTTTAGCACGCTGTAGGGCGGGCTCCCAGATGCTCATAAGCAGGTTGTTGGCTGCCTCGGCTGTCTTTGCCATTTTTGCATCCAATGTGAATGCTGCAAAGTCATTGAATCCTAAAAGCTTCGCCTTCTGCTGACGCAGTTGCAGTATGCGACGTATAACATCTTTGTTGTTATTCTCGTTGTTGTTGTCGCCACGACCATAGTAGGCCTTGTATACTTTCTCGCGCAGTTCTCGGTTGTCGGCATACTGCAAGAAGGGGATGCAGCTGGGCTTGTCAAGGGTGAAAACCCATCCCTCAACTCCTTCGGCTTTTGCAGCCTCGGCAGCCGCATCGCGAACACCCTGAGGCAGTCCGCTAAGGTCTTTCTCGTCGGTGATGACAAGCTTGAATAGCTTGCTGTCGGCCAAAAGGTTCTTGCTGAACTCAATGGACGCAAGGCTCAGTTTGGTGTTTATATCAAGAAGCGCTGCTTTCTCCTCGCTGTTCAGAAGAGCACCACCACGAACGAACTCCTGGTAGTAGTTGTCGAGCACAATCATCTGCTCTTCGCTAAGGTGCAGACTCTCGCGCTGGTCGTACAATGTGCGTATGCGTGTAAAGAGCGAGTCGTTCATAAAGATGTAACCGTTGAGCTCGGTGAGAAGGGGCGAAACGGCATTCTCAATCTCGGTCATTTCGGGACTGTTGTCGCTCTCGTTAAGATTGAAGAAGATTGACGATACCTTCTCGAGGCTTTCGCCACTAAGCTCCAACGCGTCTATTGTGTTGGCATAGGTGGGTGCTTCGCTGTTCTCGATAATTCTATTGATGTCGGCACGTTTCTCTTCGATGCCAATCTTGAATGCCTCAAGATAGTCGGCTGTTTGATAAAGGTGGAACTCGGGTGCTCCAAATGGGGCTTTACTCTCGCCCAAAATAGCCATTTGGGGGTTGCTGCCTCCACCACAGGAAATTTGTGTCATCATAACGATTGTTGTAAGTGAAGTGATGATTGTTTTCTTCATAATGTTTTATTTTGATAGTTTGTTTATCTTATGTCTCAGGGGTGTGTAACATTGCTATAACTATAAACGCAGCGAAGAGTATTCGCACTCTCACTGCGTTCATATATATGTATCGGTAATGCAATCTATCAGTTGGCGCTCTCGAACAGTTTCAGGAAACGCACGTCGTTCTCGCTGAAAAGACGCAAATCCTTCACCTGGTACTTG
>JAGCKB010000314.1 GCA_017647725.1 Bacteroidaceae bacterium | reverse complement strand
GATGCGCTCTACCTTTGCAATCTCCTCATCGGTAACCTTCTGGAAGTGTGAGAAGTCGAAACGTATAGCCTCGGGAGTAACCAAAGAACCCTTCTGCTCAACGTGTGTGCCAAGTACCTCGCGCAGTGCCTGGTCGAGCAGGTGAGTACAAGTGTGGTTGGCTGCACAAGCAGCGCGCTTCTTGCTGTTTACCTGTGCACTGAATGTTGCGTCAGGGTTGGCAGGAAGCTCCTTTGTTATGTGAAGGGGGAGATTATTCTCTTTCTTGGTGTCGAGTACCTCGATTCTCTCGTCACCACATACAAGTACTCCGGTGTCGCCCACCTGACCTCCGCTCTCGGCATAGAAAGGTGTCTCCTTTAGTACAATCTGATAGAGAGTCTGGTTCTTCTGCTTTGTCTGGCGGTAGCGCAGAATTGTTGTCTCGTAGCTTGTATTGTCATAGCCGACGAAAGTGCTCTCGCCTTCGCTCACTGTTACCCAGTCACCATTCTCTACCGCAGCGGCGTTACGTGCGCGTGTCTTCTGCTTCAGCATCTCCTCGTCGAACTGTTGCATATTTACAGCAAGGTCGTTCTCGCGTAGGATGAGCTGTGTAAGGTCGATGGGGAATCCGTATGTGTCGTACAGTGTAAATGCCTCTACACCGCTAATCTCATTGCACTGTGCTGCCTTTGCTGTTGCGATAATCTTGTCGAGCATCTGCATACCTGTAGCAAGGGTTCTCAGGAACGACTCCTCCTCCTCTTTAATAACCTTTGTTATAAGCTCCTGCTGCAAACCAAGCTCGGGATAAGCATCGCCCATATTGTCGATGAGTGTGGGCACAAGCTTATACATAAATGCCTGCTTCTGTCCCAGGAATGTGTAGCCGTAGCGTACTGCACGACGCAAAATACGACGTATCACATATCCGGCCTTTGCGTTCGAGGGCAGCTGACCGTCGGTGATAGAGAATGATATTGTACGAATGTGGTCGGCAATTACACGCATTGCAACGTCTACCTGCGCATCGTTGCCATACTCCTTGCCCGAGATAGCACCAATAGCCTTGATGATTGGCTGGAATACGTCGGTGTCGTAGTTAGAACGCTTGCCTTGAAGTGCCATACAGAGGCGCTCGAATCCCATACCGGTGTCGATAACCTTGGCGGGAAGCTCTTCGAGGTGTCCATCGGCCATACGGTTGTACTGCATAAATACAAGGTTCCATATCTCAATTACCTGTGGGTGAGAACCATTTACAAGTTCGCGTCCGGGAATGGCAGCACGCTCCTCGTCGCTGCGGATGTCGATGTGAATCTCACTGCAAGGGCCACAAGGACCTGTATCGCCCAACTCCCAGAAGTTGTCTTTAAGGTTGCCGTTGAGTATTCTCTCGGCAGGCAGATGTCTCTCCCAGATGGCAGCTGCCTCGTTATCGCGCTCAAGACCCTCGCTTGCAGCCCCCTCGAATACTGTTACATAAAGACGGTTGGGGTCGAGCTTGATAACCTCGGTAAGATACTCCCAAGCCCAGTCGATAGCCTCTTTCTTGAAATAGTCGCCAAATGACCAGTTACCCAACATCTCGAACATTGTATGGTGGTAGGTATCGTGGCCTACCTCTTCGAGGTCGTTGTGCTTACCGCTTACACGCAGGCACTTCTGCGAGTCGGCTACGCGCTTGCTCTTTGCCGGACTGTTACCCAAGATAATATCCTTGAACTGGTTCATTCCTGCGTTGGTGAACATAAGTGTGGGGTCGTCTTTCACAACCATAGGAGCCGAGGGAACAATAAGGTGTCCCTTCTGCTCGAAGAATCTTTTGAATGATTCACGTATCTCTTTAGATGTGAGCATATTGTAAAATATTTTTAAATTATCCGATTACTGTTTTTGCGCTCTTAAACATTTAATATCTGTTATAAGTTACCGCTTTTTATTCAATTAGCTTGCAAAGATAGCTTACTTTTGTTATTTTTGCAACCTAAAAGCGTGCAAAATAGGGTAAAAATGGGGGTGTAGCAGGTAAACTATGTTTGCTCTCGCTTGCTCGGGGTTTATCACGTTATCAAATTACAGTAGAATGCGTAAGGTCTATTATATATTTAATCCGAAAACCCGTACATACGACAGGGTATATCCTAATCTTGCCCAGCGCTTCCTGACTATTCTGCGCAGGGTGCTGCTCTTTGTCATATTCGGTGGTTTATCGTTCCTTATGTTCTATCTTCTTATTGAGACACCGTCGATGAAAGATGTCCAGGCCGAGAATTCTCGTCTTTTGGCACAATACAATATCCTCTCGCAAAGGCTCGACAATGCAATGGAGGTGTTGCAGGATATGCAGCAGCGCGACGATAATCTCTATCGCGCCCTGCTCGCAGCAGAGCCTGTCTCCGAAACTGCACGTAATGCAGGCTACGGCGGTACCAACCGCTACAATGAGCTGATGGACCTTGATAACTCGCAGCTTGTAGTGCAGACAACACAGAAAATGGATATGCTTGCCAAGCAACTTTATATACAGACGAAATCGTTCGACGAGATAGTAAAGATAAGCCGCGAGCAAGAGCAACGTCTGCGTTCTCTGCCGGCTATACAGCCCATTGCCAACCGCGACCTTAAACGCACAGCATCGGGTTACGGCTATCGCATCGACCCAATATACAACGTGCGTAAATTTCATCAGGGAATGGATTTCTCGTGCGACGTGGGTACTCCCGTTTATGCCACAGCCGATGGTGTGATAACACTTGCAAAGTGGAAGCAGGGCTATGGATGGACGGTAGAGATTGACCACGGGTTCAACTATCTCACACGTTACGCCCATCTTAAAGAGTTCAAGGTTAAGCGTGGACAGCGTGTTGTGCGTGGCGAGCAGATTGCTCTAAGCGGTAATACAGGAAAGAGTTCGGGGCCCCACCTCCATTACGAGGTAATAGAAAAAGGACGTCCGGTGAACCCCATCAACTTCTACTTTATGGATCTCGATGCCGAGGGGTACGACGAGATGCTACGTATGGCCGAGAATCACGGTAAAATATATGACTAATTATGGCGCTTAATAAAAATAAGAATCACAAACTATACTACTCTATAAAAGAAGTCGCTGCCGAGATTGGGGTAAACGAATCGACACTCCGCTATTGGGAGAGTGAGTTTCCGCAGATTAATCCCAAGAAGGGTGGTAATAACGTGCGCCAGTATACTCGCGAGGATATCGAGGCTGTTCGCACAGTGCATCATCTTGTCAAGGAGCGTGGAATGACGCTTGCCGGTGCCCGCCGTTTTATGAAAAAAGATGGCAATATAGAGATTGCACAGACAAATGGCGAGGTAATAGACCGACTGCGTGCCATCCGACAAGAGCTTGTAGATATTAGAACGGCGCTTGAGTTTCTGTAAGGATGTTTTAGGAACGACCTACGCTATAAAATATTCCCCCTTGGGTTTATTATGTGCGTGTAGGGGCGATTTCTAATCGCCCGCAATCATTGAAAAGTTAAAACACTAACCGTCGGAATAAGTTATATGCAATAAATATTAGCAGCAGGCGCGAGCCTGCTGCTAATATTATGCAATCTTAATTACTTTATATATACTTTCTTGCCATTGACAATGTAAATACCACGAGTAATATTTTCGCTCTCGG
>JAGCKB010000313.1 GCA_017647725.1 Bacteroidaceae bacterium | reverse complement strand
GATTAATTTCACTACCGCATTTAGTACACTTTGCCATAATATTTCGGTTTATGTTATTAATATTCAATTCAAAGCGATTCATAACAAGATGAATCTTGGTCGATAAAGTTACATAAATTTTCTAATCAAGAGACAAATTATGTATTTTTTTTTACAAATAGTCAAAAAAAACGATAATTAGGGATAAAATAAGAGATATTCAAAGCAAAAGCACCGCAAAATCTGCGGTGCTTTTGCTTTGAATGAAACAAATGGCCTTATCTTTTAAAACCGAGTGTAACTCCTTCTAAGAATTCGCCTACTGTACACTCATATTCATAATTAACTGCGTTTGTACTAAAATTGAATCCAAAAAGTGTATTGCGCCAGGTATTTAATTCGTTACAATATCTGTCACTGAATGTAAAGGTTATTGTGTCTGATGCATTAACACCCTCGGGAATTGAAATTGTCGCACCCACTGTTACATTGTCTTTATCAATTGTAATAGTTCCTACATTCTTACCACCAATGCTTACCGTTACACTCTCTGTACCGTTATTTGGTTGTTCTGTACTGTTTGCCGGATTATCAACATTATGTATATTAAAAGGATATACATTATACGTTGTCCCGGAACGAGTATATTTCTCGGTTTCGACTGTTACCGCTGTACTTGTCGGAATTTCAATCTCATATATCTTGGTTTCAGGTATATCGGCATTAAACTCGAGTGTTGTTCCATCATTTATATCCTTCAAAGTACACGTTGCAACATACTCTACAGTCTCGGTACTCCAATTATTGCGACCAAGGTAATACTTGTCGCTGAACTTGAATGTAAGAACCTGACTTAGGTCGATGCCATCATCGCCATAATCCTCAAAGGTTATTCCCGAGACTACATTGTCGCGGTCTATAGTAATGGTCTTTCCTGTATCTACTCCATTCAAGAACACCTTTACATCGGCTATTCTACCATTATTGTTGCCGTTATTATAAATCCTCTGCGGATAACGACCTGCCGACTGTTGTATACTTACTCCTATACTTGTACCTATTGTCACCGACGATACCACATCGGCATTATCGAACCAGTCGCTACCTGTATTGAAGTATTGGTTGTACACCGACAACACTGCCGCACTCTCTTCGCAGTTGGTACGAAAGTCGGTAATAAACGAGATACGTCCATCGGCCTCTTTTATGGCAACATTACGTCCATCTCCTGTTTCCGAAGGATTATCGTAATACAGATAGCTCAACTCTTTGATAAAGCCGTAAGTACCATTCATAGTCTCGGCCGGCATATTTGTTCCCGGCTTGGGGTCGATAGTATTATTGTCAGTACTTATAAATAGCTTCAATGGGAACAGTGCCGACGGGATACCTGCCGGAATTGTAATCTTTGCCTGGATAGGTGTTTTTTGTAACTTCTGAACATGCTTAGGCGTAACCTTAACACTTAAATCATAAGGTTTACGAAGCACTAACACCACCTTTCGTTGAAGGTATTCTGTTGCAATTGTTATCTCTTGACGCTTTACAATATCATCGGGAGTATTAGGTGTGATTGTAATTTTTCGCCAGTTGGCATGTTTTCCTGTCGTCTCGTCGGCCGAAGCTATCACAGCACTTTTAATAACATCACCGACAGGAGCATTTACCACTACGCCACCTCCTACACCTACACTATTATTAATGGTATTTGGTTCGACCTCAATATTATCTCTATGCTGATAATAAATATCTATAGGCTCATCCGAGGTAAACACCAGATATGTCTTGCTTACAAACAATCGACTTTTACCATCGGAGATATTTGTATAATCGTCGATAGAGGCATCACCCGCAATATTATTACTTGCAGGTTTCTCTATTGCCTCATCAATAGTATTGTAACCCTCACCTGTCACATCCTTTATATTAATTGTGTATATAAAGTTACGCAGGATATTGTAGTATATGTTGGTATTCGTACTATTATCGACATATACAAAGTCGAGTTTGTAATACTTCTCCTGCACTGCGTCGAAGTTACCCGATGGAGCATATTTTCCTTTTATAATCATCGAGGTTGGAGAAGATGAGTTTCTATTGGTACGTTCATAGATATAAAAGACCTCATTTACTCCTTTAAAATCGCTGAGTTTGGTCAACAGAGTACCATCGGTATCATAAGGCACGTTACCCTCGTACTTCTGAACGTTGAAAAGGTTATTGTATGTCTGACACACGATATTTCCATCAATGTTTGCCAGGTAATTGGCAAATGAACCATCTGTAGAGTTATACGGAGCCACCGTTCCTCTTGTGGGAACATTATATATTGCATAACCCGACAATCGGAATTTGGCATCAAGATCTACACCGGCCTTAGGCTCAATTGAAAGTTTTAACTGCGCAAAGTTACGAACAAGAGGTACACGCTGAACCTCGGTCTCGAAACCGTCGTCAATCTTTGTAACATCGACATAGTTCCAATAGACATCGTGCTCGTCAATGGTAGGATCGGTGAGCAATCGTCCAATGAGCTGGCTCTCCTCACCAAATCCCAATGTAAGCCCCGGATAGTTGGCTATAAGATGCAGACGACGTGTCCCTTCGCTCTTAGAGAGTTCTACACCAAAATCCCAACAACTGTTAGCTTCGTTCCAAACAGGCTTCGTATTATCGGCACGCACAAACTGTTCAAGAAAGAACACACCACCCGCCTCGGCAAATACAGCCACATACAGGTCTTCGAAAGTAAAATCAGTCCTATCGAATGCACGTGTCGCTGTAGATTGCGCCTCGGGGAATGTAACACCAATCTTCCACAATACCTTATCGCTATTGTCTCCCTCGGGTAGTTGCAAACTGCTCTCGCTACACCCTGCAAAGAGGAACGATGCAACTATGGTTAATAATATATATAGATATTTTGTTCTCATAAATTACCTCTGTTTATCACCATACGTAAATGTATTTTCATCCACCCTTTCCTTACCCCAATACCAAGTATCGTAAACACAACGAACAAAAGCCGATGTTGATGTAGATGTAGAAAAGACACCATTATTGTTTTGTACCACAGTATGAGCACTCCAATAATTCGAACCATTATTAAACAAGACAGGAATTACTCCCCAACCCGAAAGCTGTATGATGTATTTCACCTCGGCCTGTGTAGGTACTCTCCAACGACCTGCCGGATAACCATCCTCTTGGTATGTCGCACATCTTTTTTCGGCATCGGAGTAGCCCATAGCATTGTTACAAACACCATACGACGATGCCATCATAAACTGTGGGGCAATCATCTGGCGAGTCATATCACCGGTATTTGTTGGATAATAATATGTCAACGCTCTGCTATTATCGTCCCTTTTGATATCTGTAAAATTTTTTACGGTTTTTGAACGAGGGTCGCCTATTATATATTCGTTACCGGCCTCTTCGGTTAGCGAATTTACTGTTACTATATATCTGTTGGGATTCTTATTAGAACCGACCAAACCACGCACTGCCGACCAGTTTGGATTACTAGCATCTGTTTGATTGTTTATTATTACGTACCCTTTATTGGCGTTGTCATTAGTTGTATTATTGTCATCTTTATAAACCGAGTTCAGGTCGGCAACAATGGAAATCATAGGATATTGTGTTATCTTTATGGTCTCTTTATAGGTATTGTCACCAATATGCTGCACATCGAACGTCACGACATACTCGGAGTAGTCGCAATTTCTACTCATCTCATTTTCCAATGTGTGTTCGAAGAAGAGATATGTACGACTGTCGTCGCCTTCGTTCGTTTTTTGCAGACTAATATGAATAGGGTTCTTAAGGTTTGTGCTACTTACCGTATAGGTATTATCCACTGCTGTGGGATTTGCCAAATTTGCAATCAGACTGCTAACAGCGGTATTACCTGTAACGTCAATCTTTTCTACTTTAAGGTTTTTTATCTCTATCTCATCGCTACTGAAGTAATAAAGCTGCTCGCTCTGGGTATTATTCATTTCAATCTGAGTCTCATCGACCACTAAGTACTTCAGTTTGTTTATCTCGGCATCGACATCGGTGTCTCCGCTATCAACCATAGTATTACCCCAATCAAGTATTATATAGTTACAAGGATAGAGTACCACAGGTGACGCCTCCTCGGTACTTCCAAGCACCTCGACCTTCTGTTTTATTTTATAGTATGTATTACGTTTCAGATAGGTTCCTGCGGGATTTACAGGTATCTCGTAATATGTAGTCTTTGTTATAGTGTTATCATCGGTTCTTTCCCAATTAACCACCAATGTAAAGTAGGTACGACTCTCTTCATCGGTACCCCAATTTGTAGGATAGGTGTAAAACGGATATTTGCTTGTCAAATCGTCGCCACTTTCAACATTGGCAGCTATCGCCGGCATGTCGTACAAGTCGGTACTCTTGTTTGGGTTGTAGATATACTCGGTAGGCATTGTACCAAGATATGTACGATTGCTACCGCTGCGCATAGTTATCTTTACATTTTTCTTATCGGCATTCCAAAATTTGCCGCCGGAATCCTCGACATTGTCTTTTATACCATCTATAATAAGGCTAACCTTTACAGCAACCCTCTCGACCGGCACTGTACCTACGAGTGTGAGATTGTTTCTTGTTATGGTAGCAAATCCATCCATCACAAAACAGTTCTGCACTATTGTGTTGTAGTCGAATGTCACCGGATCCTGCTCACGCTCCTGAAAAGTTGGCGCATACAAGATAGTATTACCCTTAATCGATGCCATACTTAAATCATCGGTCGGATAGACGTTATCGGTTCCCGATGCCGCCTGACGATTCACTACTATATATGCATCGCAGTTTACGACATCCTCACTGGGGAACAGCTGATTATAGCTATTCAAAGGGAGAGAGAGTGTTATAGTGGCCTTGCGGTCGGTGGCATTGTAATTCGATACTACAATATCGGTAGAATGGTAGACAGGCTGTTCGCCCGAGAGTGCTCCACCCACTTTATAAAGGAAAACATCTACTGTGTTTATCACATTTTCGTTTAAAGCATCTTCTCCTGAAATAGTTCGTGTAGCAGGTGCTTTCTTGCCCGGTATTTGAAGTGTAAGATTCACCATTGCGACATCGCCATCGGGCATAAAGTCTTTATTGTCGCTGCACGAGGTCGTGAGAGCGATAAGAGTAAAAATAAGCAGACTTATTATATGTGAACGAATATTCATCAGCAACTTCGTTAGATATTAATATTCTGTATTATAGTAAAGTTCTTATTGTTTGTAGTAAGAATATCGACAGGAAGAATCTGTCCGTTGCATCGTACCACAAAATAGAGTTCGGCTATATTTGTCGACATAGGGTTAGGGTCGGTAGCCTGTATGCACAATTTAACCTCGTCGCCGACAGCTCCTACCGCGACACCATCTACAATGGTAGCTCCATTTACCGAAACAAGTTTAAAGGCATTGGGGTCGCCACTCTGTGTACGCAATGTAGCGTACCACGTTGCGCCCAACGGGTGTCCTATCTTGAATCGGAACTCGGGCTTTATATTTACGTCAGGTTTTATTATCAGTTCATTCTTGTCGGCCGACACGCTGAGTGTCTGATAGCTGCCCTCAGTCCATTTTATGCGGTCGTCCTCGTTATCAATAGTAACAATATCGCTAAACTCATTTGTTCTCTCTTCGAGATTCCAGGGCTGCACCTCGACATCCAATGTAGCCTCGCCACCGGGAGGCTGTATGCCAATTGTATAGTGTATATGTTTATTTATTGTCCACTTGGGTATCTCGTTTTTGTAGAGCGGTATTGTCTTTGAATAAGAGGTTGTAGCACCTTTCACTGTTATTTCATACTCCACTGTGATTGTCTGTGCATATTGGCTGCCTGCGGGAAGATATAGAATCTGCGGCATAAGATAAAGACAATCGTCGGCATCGTGCGCCTCCTCATCGGTAATACTGTTTAAGCCGGCTGTATTAACAGTGAGACTCTTCATATAACCATTGTCGAACGAACTACCTATGGGGAACTCTTTTGTATTCCACACATCATTAGCATTAGAGGCAACCCACTTATTTTGTAACGATGCCGCAGTAACCTCGGCGTATGAGGTCTTGCCATTGTGTGTAAAATCGACATTACCGCTGTAACGTATGTTGGCCAGTTGTAACGACTTTAGATTCAGTTTCACAGCACCATCCTGCGAGTCGGAAAGACGAACTGCAAAGGTTAGTTTCGAAACCGCGTGGCGGAACTTCAGAGGTACTACACCTGCCGTAAAATCGGTTAGTTTACCAAGTTCCTCATCGGCGAACATATAATTGGTACGTCCCTCTACTGCACCTGCAAAGCTATAACCGGCATAAGGGGTTGTTGGAACAGTAATCTTTACTGCACCGGCCGAGGGGTCGGTGACATAAGGAGAATATGCGGCAAAATGCACCTCGCCCGAGGTCCAATAGTGGGTATCATCGGTTGAACAGTTCCCACCATCATAGGTAACTTTCACATTCTCCATATGCTTTATATCGCTATTGGGCGCCGAGGCATAATTGGGTGTATAGTCAGTTGCATACACACCAAATTCGGTTCCTGTATAGTCGGTAAAGGTGCTGCTTATTGCGCGTGACTCACTCTCGGCGGTAAATGAGTAGGTAAGCGGATACTCGGATGTAAAATCGCGTGTATCCTCGCTGCATCCCACTATAAGCAGAAAGAGAGATAGTATTTTTATATATTTCTTACTTGTTCCTTGCATCATAGTTATCGAAGATGTCGGTTGTAAATGTCACACTGTCTGTAGTAATGTTCAACGTATAAGAGTAGTACTTTCCTACATTCCAATTGCACTCTAAAGGTCGGGAAACAATCTTGCGACCTGCCTCGACGAGCGTTCCCTCATTGTCGTACACATCAACCACAAGTATCACTGGGAGAGAGGCGGTCTGTGGCAATACCATTTTCGAGCCTATTATCTGCGAGGATACCTCAACAGGGATATCTTCTTCGCAAAACTCCAAGGAGATTACCTCGTCGGTAGGAGTCCAGGTGGCTCGTGGAGACGAGTTGAAGCGTCCTTTATAATGTACATTGTCGAGCGACAGGCTTCTTAAATGCAACACAGTATCTATCTGAGCCATCGAACGTGCTCTAAACTCTATCTTAGCAAGAGCCGAGACAAAAGGTACAGCTATGCATCCGCCATTATAACGACTCGAAATATCGGTTATGGGATAGGTAAAAAGCGGATAACACCCCGATGTTACATCGAACTCTTCTATTGTTATTCCTTCTGTGTGAGAATAATCGGCATCGATATCCAATGGAGAGTAGGCAAATGCTGTGATATTCTGTTTGTGTGGCCAGAATATGGCCGGTATATTACTCCAACAGCCATCGTTGTTGGTTACGACAGCTTTATCGGCAAGCAGAGTGGCATTGCTGTGGTATTTGCTCCACGTTTTTTTCTCGGGGAGGCTGTAGAGCCACACTGCAAAGGGTACCTCCTGAGGATACTCCCCTGCCTGTGCACGGGTATTGGCAGTAATGGCAGGATTGAAAGATACGTACAAATCGGGCTGATACTCCTTCTCTTCATCGGTACAAGATATTACCGCGACGAGCAGAAGTAAGAGTAGTATATATGTTTCAATTCGTTTCATTACCTTTATTGTTATACGTGCAACAGTTTTTATTTGTAGCTATGGAGGGTATCAATCCTCCATAGCTTAATGTTATCGCCGCAATGGTTTCTTTGCTCTTAGACAGAGAGAACCATTATGCCGATTCGATAAAATGTTTTTTAGAATGTGTGGCTGCCACCAACGGTACCCCACTCCTCCTCCTGAGCAGTAAATGCAATAGGAGTAAGTTCTGCTGTAGGATTGAGGTTGAATGTATAAGTGATAACCTTGTTGGTAAACCAATCGGTAATCTTTTCGGTAGAGCTACCTGACTTATAAATATCGTTAAGTTTTACAGTTGCGCTCTTCGCCAACTTAGATGTACCACCGCTTGTCAATGTTGAGATTACATCGTAGTCGATAGTAATAGTAGTAGCGTCGGCAAGTGTCTGAGGCATTACATAGTAATTGATTGCTGTTGCATAGTCGGCAGCCTTGATTGGCTGATTTGCCGATGTAAGGATATTCCAATTGGTTGTAGCTGCTGGAGAAGAAGCATTCCATACGCGGTCTGTTGTATTCTGGTCATTAGCAGTTACAGTTAAAGTTCCCTGACAGAGAATATTGTTAATTCTAACATTCTGAAGAACCACCTCATATCCGCTTACACCGGTGGGAAGAGAACCTGCATCTACTGCATTCTGATGCAATACAACATTAAGTTTAGCAAGCGCGTGACGGAATCCAAGAGCAACAGTAGGAATTGCCTTTGTCTGTCCCACTACAAAATCGGCATGCATAAGGTTTGTAGTGGTGGTATTCTCATTGTCACCATCAAACTCGTAGGTAACAGTTGTTGCACCTGATGCACCACGTGATACAGTTATACGAGGATCGCCTGCAGGAGAAACTGCTGCAAAATCGAGCGCCTCATCGGGCCAGTAGT
>JAGCKB010000312.1 GCA_017647725.1 Bacteroidaceae bacterium | reverse complement strand
AACTCATACTACTGGGTGAGCGATATTTATAACAACAATTTTGCAGTCCCCAACTACCTCACAGGACGACAGCTTAACCTGCGTGTGCTTGTAGAGCTATAAGCAAACAAGAGCAGCATACAATAAATAGCGGCCTTCTTGGTCGCTATTTATTGTATGCTGCAAAAAGGACTTTTATTCGAGCTAAAAAAAGTGTATGACCAACAGGCCATACACTTTTATCTAAACGGAATTCATAACAGTGTTAAAGCATCCGTTTTTTGGGGCACATATTACTCGGCAGCCTCTTTTTTCTTTCTTGTGGTCTTCTTGACAGCCTTCGCCTTAAGAGCCTCGAGCTCAGCCTCGAGCTGAACAATCTCAACCTCCTGATTCTCAATAACCTGCTTCAATGCGCTCAACTCCTCGTTATCAATCTCCTCGGGATACTGTGCACGTACACGAGCCATAAAGTCGCCAAGGATATTCATATAGTTGGTAAACGCATCATAGGGCGAGTCATAGATACTGCGCTCGGTGATGATACCGTTAGACTTTGTTGTCATAAAGCGGAAGTTCTCGGCAGCCTGCAGATAATCCCAATCCTGCTTCAACTTCTTGTCGTCAGAGAGAGCTACGCGCTCGGCAACGCTATAGAGCTTGTTGAAAGCCTCGCGCTGCAAGGTGTTACCCAACCAAGAGCTGGTGTCGCGCTCCTCGTCCATCCAAGATGTAGGATAGGGAACCTCAAGAGCACCAACCGACTTGAACTTCTCAACAATCTCCGAAGGAGTAGAGAAACTGATACCACGCTCTTTAGCAACTGTGGGAATAGCCTTCAAGAAGTCGAGGATGTGTGAAGAGAGGGGCTGAGCCATACCGAATGCCGACAGGTTCATAAAGATGTTTACAATCTGCTCCTCCTGGGGAAGAGATGCAATCCAATCTACGTATGTCTCGGCAAAGAGAGGATACTCGCTCCAATCGGGGTTAGAGAAGCGCAATGAGATATCATCCGAGAACTTAAAGTCGCGGAGCAAGAGCTTTAATCCCGAAGCATTTGCGCAGTTGTAAAGGAAGTGAGGGCTCTTCCAAGCGAGAATGTGCTTAGCACCCTCGGCAAGCATACCCTTAAATCCCATAGAAGCTGCCATCTCACCAATCTCATCCGAGTAGATAAGACCCGAGTTACGCAACACCTTAGGCTGTGTACCGAACAACTCCTTAACCTTGCGCTGCATTCTCTCTACCTCCTCCTTGAAAGCAGTGGGAGAAACAAGTGATGAGAGACCATGTGAATAAGGCTCGCAAAGGAACTCGCAGCAACCGGTTTTGGCAAGCTCCTTAAGAAGCTCGATAACCTGAGGAGCATACAACTCGAGCATTTCCAAACCTACACCCGATGCCGAGAGAGCTACCTTAAAGTCGCCGTTGTTCTCTTTAATCATATCGAGCAGGGTTGTAAGCGCGGGAACGTATGAGTTCTCGGCAAGCTCGGCCACTGCACTTGCATTGGCATAGTCATCATAGTAGTAGTGGTCACTACCTATATCGAAGAAACGATAGCGTTTCAACTGTCTGAGCTGATGAATCTCGAAATAGAAACAAATAGTCTTCATATCTTTATTCTGTTTTGTTTTTTTTAATGAGCCATTACTTCTTCATACAATCTACGCAACTTCAGTGCTACATTCTCCCAAGTGATAGCGTCTACCTCGCGGCGACCCTCAACCTTAAGATACTCATAGAGTGAATCGTTGTTACAGATGGCGTAAATGGCATCCGCCATAGCGTTGATATCCCAATAGTCGGTCTTTATACATTTGTCGAGAATCTCGGCACAACCCGACTGCTTAGAGATTATGGTAGGTACGTCACACTGCATCGCCTCAAGGGGAGAGATACCGAAAGGCTCACTCACCGATGGCATAATATATACGTCACTTGCCTTCAAGCACTCGTATACCTGACGACCGCGCATAAATCCGGGGAAGTGGAAACGGTCGGCAATACCGCGCTGTGCTACCAATTTTATCATATCGTTCATCATATCACCGCTACCGGCCATACAGAAACGAATGTTACGTGTTTTCTTCAGCACCTGTGCAGCAGCCTCGACGAAATACTCGGGACCCTTCTGCATTGTGATACGTCCAAGGAATGTTACAACCTTCTCGTTAGGTATCTTCTTGGGCTCGATAGCCATAATATCGTCTGACAAAGGTGTTACCGCATTGTGCAGCGTTGTCACCTTATCAGGGTGCTGATGATACTTATCAATTACAGTACGACGTGTAAGCTCACTTACACAGAAGATGTGGTCGGCATGGTCCATACCATTCTTCTCAATAGCATACACTGTGGGGTTCACATTACCACGGCTGCGGTCGAAATCAGTTGCGTGAACGTGGATAACCAATTTCTTACCCGATACCTGCTTGGCGTGGATACCTGCGGGATATGTCAACCAGTCGTGCGAGTGGATAATATCGAACTCCTCGGTACGTGCCACAACACCTGCAATTATCGAATAGTTATTAATCTCTTCGTGAAGATTCTCGGGGTAACCGCCTGCAAACTCCATACAACCGAGGTCGTTGGTGTTCATATAGCTGAAGTCGCCATAAATGTGGTCGCGGTAACGATAATACTCATCGGGACGGATGATAGCGCCAACGCGTGACTCAACATAACTTGAGTCAACATCTTTCCAAACGATGGGCACACTGTTCATTCCGACGATTCTCAAGAAGCTGTTATCTTCATCACCATAAGGCTTGGGGATACAGAACTTTATCTCCACGTCGCCCTGGGGCACGAAGCCTTTGGTAAGTCCGTAGCTTGCAGTTCCAAGACCTCCCGAAATATGAGGGGGAAACTCCCAACCGAACATTAGTACTTTCATAATGCTTATCTTTTTACTTTTTTAATTCTAAGAAATCGCGAAACCGTTCAAAATTCTTTCATCTTTTGCAAGGGAGAGAGAGTTTAAACAGCCTCAAAGCCCCTTAAGCCTCTAATTTCGATTCGTAATGTTTAAGAATGTGGCTTGTTCTTAAGATACCGGCAACATTCATTGCAAATGCAACCGCACCACGTCCCTTGAAGGGCGGGTTACCATCGAACAATTCGGGAATAGAACCTACACAGTGCTGTACAATCTCGTCTTCGAAACCAATCATCTGTCTCTCTACGAACGATACACCGCTAAGTTTATATATCTTCAGATACGCCTCGTAGTAGAATGCACCCAACCAAGGCCATACAGTACCCTGATGGTAAGCATAATCGCGCTGAATCTGCGGACCCACGTAGTTGGGGTTATATCCAACACTCTTGGGTGAGAGAGAACGCAATCCACGAGGAGTAAGCAACTCACGTGTTACAATATCGAGCACCTTCTTCTGCTGCTTGCTGTCAAGCGGAGAGTGGTCGAGTGCCACTGAGAAAATCATATTGGGACGTACGCTCCAGTCGACATAATCGCCATCGACATAGTCGTACAGATAACCGTGCTCGTTTAGGAACACCTCGACAAACGCCTGCTTTGCAAGGGCGATAGGACGTACCAAAGACTCGACAGCCTCATCATTACCCATAAGCTGTGCCATCTCCTGTGTAAACTTCAGAGCATTGTACCAAAGAGCATTAATCTCTACTACAAAGCCTGTACGAGGAACAACGGGACGTCCGTTTGCTGTAGAGTTCATCCAAGTAACAGCCTTGTCACGACCATTAGTGCAGAGCAGACCGTTGGGTGCAAGATGCAGGTTCAGATGTTTATTGGCGCGGATGTAATCCATTATTTTGAGAACAAGTTCGCCATATTTATCGCGACAAGCCTCTACGCCGCGCTCCTTGGCATACTGTTGAATAGCCCAAATAGCCCATAGGAGAACATCGGGATGCTCCATTTCATATATCTTAACTGCACTGAATTTATCAGAGATAAAGTCCTCGATGGCAATACGTGCAGTACGCATCACCTGCTCGAACTCACCGGGCTTGCCCGAGGGAGTAAGTGTCAAGCCGGGAAGCGACACAAAGAGGTCGCGGGCGCGGCACTTGAACCAGGGATAACCTGCAAGGATGTAGTTGTGCTCACCCTGAACATTGAAGAACTGGTTACCTGCACACTCCATACAATGCATAAAGTTGTCGCGAGGAATACGTATCTGCTCCTCGTGCTCAAAAGCAGCCTTCATTGTACGAGTGCTGATGGGGTCGATACCTCCCGAGAAGACGATGCTCTCGCCCACCTTCATTTTCAGTTCAAAGTAACCGGGAACAAAGAGGTCCTCATTAAAGTCATAACCTCTCTCAAGCTCCTTAACATACTCGATACCTCTGTACCAATCGGGGTTGTAAACGAACTCATTCTTCTTGTTGAGCTGCATGTAAAGGTCGGGATAACCCGCATACATGCACATGCTTATACCGTTCTCGACCTCGCGGTAGCTGCGGTTGGCTGCGTGGTTTTCGTGAGTATACTCACGCACACTGCGGAATGCGAGGAAAGGACGCAGACGCAATGTCACTGCTGTATTCGCTTTGAGCAAGGTGTAACGGATAAGAATTCTGTTCTCGTGATGCACAAAGGCCTTCTCTTTTTTAAGCCACACACCACCCACGTTATAGATGGTTGTGGGGACACGCTCCCAAGCGAACTCACGAATGTACTTATTACCTCGGGGACTGAAGTTGTCGGCATTGTACTTGTGTAGTCCAAGATTGAACTCGGCACCGTGAAGAACCACTGTCTCGTCGAGAGACGAAAGAAGCACGTGATTCTCGTCGTCGAGTTGCGGGATGGGAACTACCAGCAATCCGTGATATTTACGGGTATTGCAGTCGACGATAGTCGAACAGTGGTACGCACCTGAACGGTTTGTCCTCAAAATCTCCTTTTGCAACGACTCTTCTAAGTTCGTCATCAGCGTTTTTTCGAATCGCAAATAACTCATCTCGTATAATTTATATGATAAATAAATATTTAAACTCTTGTCTCGATTAAAATACCGCAGGTCAAAATCTCGGTATACAATCAATTAAGGCACCAAACACTCACATAAGTGCAAAGCAGCCCTAACCATTTTCAAATGTAGGCATTAAAAACATTAATAACAAAAAAGATTGGATATTTTTTTAAAAAAACATAAAAAAACGCATATTTTCTTTAATCTCGAAACAGCGAGACATTAACTCTAAAGCCTATTTTGTGAAATTGATGATTCTTTCCACAGACAAAGAGTCCAAGATCAATGTAAGGAGTACCCACACCGTAACCAAATTCCGAGTAAGGAGTGAGGTGCGAAATAAAGAGCATATTAAGATAGAGTCTCTCGTTTTTTATAAAGTTAACGCGAGGCAAAATACGCTGCAAAACGAAGAAAGGCGACAGATAGGTTACGTTGGTTCTAAAATATTTATTTGCGGCATTATACCACTCCGAGTCAAGCAGTTGAAACACCCCATCGAGTTCGTCGCTACGGTCGACAGGCAAGCTATTATGCCTGAGGAAAGCATAATCGACAAAATAGGTGTTCTTCGTATAAAAAAAACCACCACCGCCGGCACGAAGAAAAAGAGCATCGCTCTCATTTATTTTAAAGTTGTACTGCACATCCAGCTCGGCACGCGTATATGTTCCCGAGGAGCCTAAAACACCGTCAACACCTTGTTCTATATCAAAAGAGAAACGAGGCAGACGCGAACCTATATTTACCTTGCGCGTACCTTTTATATAATAGTACATACCCGGATGCCAAGTGAGACGAATATGCGGTGCGAACTGTATATATCTTCTCTTCAGGCCGACACCGGATGCCTCGAGGCGGTCGCCACCCGAGCCTATAAGCGTACGTCGATGGTAGTTGAAACCACCCAACAGTTCAATACCATTTGCAATCTCGTGACTATGCGATATATTAACATAGAAATTGCGAAAATACCCTAAATCGAGATCCTCAAAATTTAATGAATCGGCAGCAATTTTCTCTATGCGATTAAGCGCCTCACTGCTATAGGTGCGGTTACCCGAACCCACGTCTATTCTCACCGTTCCAAGGCGACGAGGCGAGTAAAGATAACGCCCGTCCACATCCCAGTAAAAAGCGCCCTGCTTGAAATTATATCCTGCCATTGGGCGTAAAGAGAGTTCCTCGCCACGCTTGGTTGCACTTGTCAAATTAAGCGCCATTTTATAAGAGAGACCCCGACTGGTGCTATATGACAAATAAGAGGGATTTATAAGAGGAGAGACACGCACCCTACCGCCATTCCACTCGAGCGAGTGACTGCTAATCATACGGTCGCCAACATCCCAAAGCCAACCGACAGCATCATTGGCCGATGAATTTTTCTTCGCCTCGTGCAACGCACCAAACACTCCTTTCTCATAATAAAACAGAGAATCGGCAAGAGAAAGAGGCTGCCTGCGCATCGATGCGACATACCCTATGCGGTCGTCAATCTTCTCATCGGGTAAATCCTCGGACGGAGCCACCGCGATATTATATTTACTTACACGTTGTCGTGCATCGGCTACAGGCAACACTGTATCGAATAAAAAACACCCCTCGGCATTAACTTTAAACTTGTTACCTGCAAAATTATAATCGACCGAGAGCGAGACATCTGTAGCCAGATTACGTTGCAGACTATCGTTTCCCATTACATAAAGCACACTAAACGTGCACTGCTCGTCCCACCCGTTTGCCGAGAAGGCACGTACCGAACAGTCGGGAGCAAGTAACACCCATCCGCTTTCCAAAAGTTTTATATTGTCGAAACGATGCACAAACGACACCTTTACACACCCATTTTTATCGTCATAAAGCGTATCTGCACTGTAACGATAATATTTAATATTTTGAGGATGAAGCGGAGAGAGATAACCCTCCTCAAAGATTTTTTCGGCAAAGAGATTGGGGTGCATAAAGAGGAGCACTCGTTCAATCTCACCGCTACCGTGACGATGTGTTGTCACCGACGCCCTGCGCCTTATGGCCGGCATTGCATATTTAAAAAACCTTACATCGTAACACAACTCACTAAGGTAATGATGCTCATCGCGGTCGAAACGTGCCATTCCCGGTATAAAATTAAGTCCGAGATTTTTTTTCTCAATATCTACCTCTTGCCGGACATACAAAGTACCCGATGCCTCGCCAACAGCAAATTCATTAGCAGCAATACGCCTCGAAAGTACCCTCATCAACGAATCGGCACGCAAAACCGGCTCGGCAGCCTCGGCTGCCAAGAGAGCAGGTGCATACATCAGAGCCACAAGCAGCGATAACCACCCGACGAGTATTTTTTTTACGCGCCACATATATACAACAACGAGCAGCATCAAGGCCGCTCGCCGTTTAGCATATTAATTATTTATAATACTGCCTCACGAAGACGTAGCAGACGATCGAGAAGCCCCTCGAGCAGGTCGAGCCTCAACATATTGGCGCCATCGCTCTTTGCCTCGGCAGGATTTTCGTGTGTCTCTATGAAAAGACCGTCGGCACCCACTGCAATAGCAGCCTTGGCCATTGTCTCAATCATCTCGGGCATACCACCGGTAACACCTGCACTCTGATTTGGTTGCTGCAATGAGTGTGTAATATCCATCACAACGGGATAGCCGAAGCTACGCATCTGCGGGATACTGCGAAAATCGACCACAAGGTCCTGATAGCCAAAAGTCGTACCACGCTCGGTAAGCATCACACGTCCCTCGCCACCCTCGGCAACAACCTTCTCGGCTGCAAATTTCATTGCCATAGGCGAGAGGAACTGTCCTTTCTTGATATTTACAATTCTACCGGTTTTTGCAGCAGCAATCAACAGGTCGGTCTGACGGCACAAGAACGCAGGAATCTGCAATACATCGACATACTCGGCCGCCATCTCAGCCTCCTCGGCCGAGTGAATATCGGTAACCACAGGGATATTAAAAGTCTCGCGAACACGACGCAGAACACGCAACGCATTCTCATCACCAATACCGGTGAAAGAGTCGACACGTGAGCGGTTAGCCTTACGGTACGAGCCCTTGAACACATAAGGAATACCACGTTCGGCTGTCATTGCCACAATGCGCTCGGCAATGCGCATAGCCATCTCCTCGCCCTCGATTACACAGGGGCCTGCCAACAGAAAAAACTTATCTGTCGCTGTTAATTCTCTGATTGTCATATCTATTTTGTTTTATTTCTTTTATTTGGAATTATAAAATTAAAAGCCTCGGGGATTATTTCAACACGCATCGGATAAGTGGGTGTAAATGGACGACCGTCTATTCCGGCACGTGCGTCATCGACATTTTCTATTATAATTTCGGTAGTACGGAAAGGCACCATCAGTTTGTAATTCATTATCTTTTTTCGCGCCACCATAAAAAGGCCCTGCAACATACCCAGGAACTTAGGCATTTTAATTGCCGAAACATCGAGCCATCCGTTGTATGGTACCGCGCTTGGTGTCATTCCATATCCGCGCGAATTTCCAATACAAAGCATCATAAATTTCTGCTCAACCGTCTGGTTGTTCAGCACCATCTTCATATTATAGTTCTGACGATGAAACAGCAAATGTAACAGTCCCACCAACGACGACACCGCCCTTGCAAAAAGATAGCGCTTACGGTTGGCAATCTCGACAAGATGCGCTGTAAGACCAATATTCAATACATTCAAGAAATAGCGTCTCTGCTCGCCATCGGCAGTCGTATAACTGCAGCAACCCACGTCAATAGCGCGTGTACGCCTTGCCATAATACAGTCTATTGCGTGCTTGTAATCGTCATCGTCAAGTCCCCAGTATCGGATAAAGTCATTGGCAATACCGTTGGGAATAATTCCAAGAGCTATTTTTAAGCGGTTTTCCGATGCCATAATACCATTTATTGCATCCTGTAGCGCACCGTCGCCACCGACGAGCACTATCGTCTCGTATCCATTATCGGCAAGCACACGAGTAAGACGTTCTATTGAACTGAAATTCTCGGACTGCAGAAGGTCATACTCTACCCTGCAATCCTTAAGGTAATCGCGAATCTCGTTCCACCTTTTCATAGGTTTCCACGCACCCACTTTCGGGCAATAAATTATTCCCCAGCGGTGCCTGTTGTCATTCTGCGCCTTTATCATAAAACCACTCCTTTATTATCTCAACTTGCCTTTCGATGGGCAAGGAGGCATCAATCCAATTAATCTTCACTCCTCGGCGCTCCATACCACGGAACCACGTCATCTGTCTTTTGGCAAACTGATGAATGGCAATCTCAAGACCGTTTATCATCTCGTCACGCGACATTGCGCCTGTGACGTACAACGTCACAAATTTATACTCGAGACCATAATATATCAGTTGCTCGGGAGTAATTCCCTTATCAAGCAACGACTGCACCTCATCAATAAGCCCCTCTTCGAGACGCGCCCTCAAACGGCGGCTTATCCTCTCGCGACGCACCTCGCGACTGACATCAACTCCCACCGTAAGTGTCTTTATCGTAGGAAAGCTACGCTCCTCTACCGGACACGAAGCATAATACTCCTCAATCTCAATGGCACGTATGGCACGTTTCACCGTGTCGGTATCGGTATTATTATGTAACGTTTTATATGTAGCAAGAATCTTCTCGAGTTCAGCCAACGTACAGTTTGCAAGACGCTCGCGCAGAGGTATATTCTCGGGCACAGGCAGCAATCTATAACCGCGCAGCACCGACTCAACATACATACCACTGCCGCCACACATCACAGGAAGAACACCACGCGATAGCACATCATTATATGCCACTAAAAAATCGCGTTGAAACTCAAAGACATTATATTTCTCACCCGCATCTACAATATCCACAAGATGCACAGGAACAGTCACATCACCACGAACATATTCGGCAAGGTCCTTTCCTGTCCCAATATCCATTCCACGATACACCTGGCGACTGTCGGCACTTATCACCTCGCCACTAAGAGCAATAGCCAACTCAACAGCAAGAGCAGTCTTGCCACAAGCAGTAGGCCCTACCACAGCCAGCATATCGTATTTTGCAAACGCGTTATCCATCTTCATTGTCAACTATCACAAAGCATATTCGCTCACGAGCAAATATAACCACAAACGAGCGAGATAAACAAAACTTGTTTTGTTATTTCACAGCTGGTGCAGTATATATTCGCGCTTTAGCGCAAAGATACAACAAACGAGTGATATTTTTTAAGTTTACTTTAAAATTTTACCCACATAGACTTAACGCAACATTTTTTAACTTAAAAAAGACAAAAAAGCGAAAACAGAGGATACATTTTAACAACAAAGAGAGCTATCTTTGTGTAAATATTCAAATTAGAAGAGGAAAAGATGTACGAGAGTCTATTAAAATTACCATATTTTCAGGGAATGAGCAAGGAGGAGCTGACAGCCATCCTCGACAAAGTAAAGTTCAACTTCAGTCGCCACAACGATGGCGAACGCATCATAACAGAAGGAGACAGCTGCGATAACTTTGTAATACTCATTCAAGGATATTTAGAGAGCGAACGCTCTACCCCCGACAATGGATACAAGCTCTTCGAGACCATCAGCGCCCCCTTTGCGATTGAACCCGGCTCGATGTATGGCATACATACAGACTATCGCCACAGCTACTATGCCAAAGGAGAGTGCAGCATCCTCACAATAAGCAAATCCTACCTATACAGCGAATTCTCGAAACATCATATTTTTGGAATAAACCTGCTAAACCTAATCAGTCGCCAAGAGCAGATGCTCGACCATCAGATATGGAGAAACATTCCACAGAGCATAGAGGGACGCATTGCCCGTTTCATCTCACTACGCAGTGAGCTACAGACAGGGCGCAAGAGACTCATAATAAAAATGGAAGAGCTTGCACATCAGCTATCCGAAACACGCATAAACATCTCCCGAGCACTCAACAGTATGCAGCAGCAAGGACTATTGGAGCTTAGCCGCAAGGAGATTTTAGTACCCTCACTCGAGAATTTACTCGAGGCTGTATGGCCCCAATAAACACTCTTTCTTAACTTTACGCAAAAAACTTTTAATTTTTATTGGTTCGAGCCAATAAAAACACTATCTTTGCACCCGATTAGGAAAAACACTAATCACATATAGGTTGGTTCCGTAGCTCAGCTGGATAGAGCAACGCCCTTCTAAGGCGTGGGTCCTGCGTTCGAATCGCAGCGGAATCACAAAAAGGGAAGTAAGTTTTTTATCTTACTTTCCTTTTTTTATATATCTAAAACAAGCTATTTAAAGGAATATCTATGGTTCACTTTCTATTATAGAATGTTAAGCTGTATACAGATTGAATACAACTGATTTTAGGGAATACAGTTGACTACAAATTGTAGTCAACTTGATAAAACTTGCAGTCGGTTAGTGCGACTAACCAACTGGCTTCTTTACCAAGCTGGTTAGTGTGGCTAACCACTTCGATGGAGGCAATAAAAGAACAACCCGTGAGTATACTCACGAGTTGCTTAACTGTATTTAGTGCCATTTCAAAGTGCCAAAATGGCTCTTTGAAATTTCGAATTTGGCACTTTGAAATTTTT
>JAGCKB010000311.1 GCA_017647725.1 Bacteroidaceae bacterium | reverse complement strand
TGGCTTCGGCTCCTATGGGTCCTGTGGGTGTGCTTTGTATTCAGCGTACTTTGAATAAAGGTCGCATTTATGGTTTGGTAACAGGTCTTGGTGCTGCTATAAGTGACATTATATATGCTCTTATAACAGGTTATGGCTTGTCGTTTATTTACGATTTTATCCATAATCAGCGTAATCTGTTCTGGTTGCAGCTCATAGGCTCGGTTCTATTATTTATCTTTGGAGTGCACACTTATCGCAGTAATCCTGCGCGAAACACTCGTAAGGTGAGCCGCAATCGCAGCAGCCTTGTTCATAACTGTGTTACGGGTTTCTTTATAACTCTATCTAACCCTCTGATAATTCTGCTGTTTATGGCAATGTTCACACCTATGCAGTTTATGCTCCCCGAACAGCCCTATTATCAGCAGGCAATAGGTTACCTTGCAATCTTAGGAGGTGCTGTCCTATGGTGGCTTTTCATTACTTATGTGGTTAATAAACTTAGCTCGCGTTTCGATGTTTATGGTGTGTGGATTATAAACCGTGTTATCGGAGCTATTGTGATGATTGCATCATTCGTAAGTGCTGTCCTTCTGTTTACCGGTATTTACTCGTTCCATTAAAAGAATAAGCTTTGTTTGTTTCAAGAGAACTTAGAAAGAAGAATATAGCAGAGTTTCTGCTGTATATGTGGCAGGTCGAGGACTTGCTGCGCGCTAATGAATTGTCTATAGATAAGGTTGAGGCTGTTATGGTCGAGCCATATAATTTGCCTGCCGAGCAGCGTGGAGAACTTGTCGAGTGGTACTCGAACCTCATTGATATGATGCGTATCGAGGGTGTGGTCGAGAATGGTCATCTGCA
Organism: Bacteroidaceae bacterium; assembly: GCA_017647725.1. Lineage (GTDB taxonomy): Bacteria > Bacteroidota > Bacteroidia > Bacteroidales > Bacteroidaceae > HGM04593. The sequence goes on along the minus strand of JAGCKB010000311.1, from coordinate 4,823 downwards.
AATTAACAAGAATGTTGTTATTATGCTCACCGACCTGCATCAAAGGCTGTTAAAGTCGCCAAAGGTGCCTTTCTACTCGGCTGCTTATTACAAGGCACTGCCATTCATTGTAGAGTTCCGTAACAAAAGCGAAGGACGTGAAAAACCCGAACTCGAGAACTGCTTCGATGCACTTTATATGCTGTGGATGATGAAACTGCAACATCGTGCCATTAATGAGGAGACATTGGCTGCTACAGCCGAGATAAGTAAATTTATCTCGATGTTGTCGCTCTATTATAAAGAAGAAGAGGAGGGTAAGCTAAACCTCGAAGAGGATGAGGCCTGATGGCTATAGAATAAATGATTTCTAATCCCTGCGGTAGGTACTAATGTGCAACTGCAGAGGATTTGCTTTTTTAGAACAAGATAAAAACTACATATAGATGAATATTCAAGAAGAGATAGGAAGAAGAAGAACGTTTGCGATTATTTCGCATCCCGATGCCGGTAAAACTACACTCACCGAGAAACTGCTGTTGTTTGGAGGACAGATTCAGGTGGCAGGTGCCGTAAAGTCGAATAAGATAAAGAAAAGTGCTACATCCGACTGGATGGAGATTGAGAAGCAGCGTGGTATTTCGGTTACTACATCGGTGATGGAGTTCGATTACCAGGGATATAAAATAAATATTCTGGATACCCCGGGTCACCAGGATTTTGCCGAGGATACTTTCCGCACCCTCACTGCCGTTGACAGTGTTATCATTGTTGTTGATAGTGCTAAGGGTGTAGAGACACAGACACGCAAACTGATGGCTGTGTGTCGTATGCGTAACACCCCCGTGATTGTATTCGTCAATAAGATGGACCGCGAGGGACGTGACCCATTCGACCTGCTCGACGAACTTGAGAATGAACTGCAGATAGCAGTGCGTCCACTCAGTTGGCCAATCGACCAGGGAGCACGTTTCAAAGGAGTGTATAATATATATGAGCAGAAACTCGACCTTTTCACCCCCAACAAGCAACGTGTTACCGAGAAGATAGAGATTGATGTAAACAGTGCGCAACTCGATGAAAGTATAGGCGAGGAGCAGGCTGAGCATTTGCGTAACGACCTTGAACTTGTTAACGGGGTGTATCCCGAGTTTGATGTCAACGAGTACCTCGATGCTAAGGTGGCACCGGTGTTCTTTGGCTCGGCACTTAACAATTTTGGTGTGGAGGAGCTGCTTAATTGCTTTGTGAAAATTGCACCCAGTCCCCGTCCTGTTCAGGCAATTGAACGCGTCGTAAATCCCGAGGATGCCAAGTTTACAGGCTTCATCTTTAAGATTACAGCAAATATCGACCCCAATCACCGTTCTTGTGTGGCATTCTGTAAGGTGTGCTCGGGAAAGTTTGTGCGTAACGCTCCCTATCGTCACATACGTTTGGGTAAGGATTTGCGTTTCTCTTCGCCTACACAGTTTATGGCACAGCGTAAGAGTACGATTGACGAGGCTTACCCCGGTGATATTATAGGCTTGCCCGATACAGGAAACTTTAAGATTGGCGACACTCTCACCGAGGGGGAATTGTTGCATTTCAAGGGATTGCCAAGTTTTTCGCCCGAGATGTTCAAATATATCGAAAATGCCGACCCGATGAAGACCAAACAGCTTGCAAAGGGTATCGACCAGCTTATGGGCGAGGGTGTGGCGCAGCTTTGTGTCAACCAGCATAATGGCCGTAAACTCATTGGCACAGTGGGACAGTTGCAGTTCGAGGTAATACAGTATCGTCTGGAGAATGAGTACAACGCAAAGTGTCGTTGGGAGCCTGTGAGCCTCTATAAGGCTTGTTGGATTGAAAGCGACGACCAGGTCGAGCTCGAGAACTTTAAGCGACGCAAATATCAATATATGGCAAAGGATATTGAGGGACGTGATGTCTTCCTTGCCGATAGTAATTATGTGCTTCAGATGGCACAGAACGATTTCAAGAATATCCGTTTCCACTTTACAAGCGAATTTTAACTATGGGTACTATAGCCGATGAAGCAAAGAAATGTGTCGAGGTGCTGAAAAAGGGTGGTGTAATACTTTATCCCACCGACACCGTTTGGGGGATAGGCTGTGACGCAACTAATCCCGAAGCAGTGAAGCGTGTCTACGAGATTAAACGCAGGGCCGACAATAAGGCGATGCTGCTGCTTGTCGACAGTGCCGACCGCATCTGCCGTTACGTGGCAAAGGTGCCATCGGTAGCTTGGGACTTGATAGAGCTGACCGATAAGCCTCTGACAATAATATACGATGGTGCACGTAATCTTGCTCCCAACCTTCTTGCCGAGGATGGTAGCATTGGCATACGTGTAACATCCGAGATCTTCTCAAAGGAGCTTTGCTATCGTTTCCAAAAGGCGGTGGTGTCTACCTCGGCCAACATCAGCGGCGAGCCTACTCCGCGCTTCTTTGCCGAGATAAGCCCCGAGATTGTCGAGGCGGTAGATTATGTGGTTGGTTACAAACAATTGGAAAAGGGCAACCCGAAATCATCGAGCATAATAAAACTCGGTGAGAATGGTGAGGTAACAATAATAAGGCAATAATGGAGAAGGCTAAGGAGAAAAACCTGCTCGACCAATTTATCGAGTGGCGCGAGAAGCATATATCACAGAGGCAGTTCATTCTGCTTCTGAGTTTTGTTGTGGGTGTAATCTCCTCGTTGGCAGCATATCTGCTGAAGCATATTATTGAGTTTATACAGCATCTGCTTACGAGTGGATTCGAGAGCGATACGTTCAACTGGCTCTACCTTATATATCCTGTTGTGGGTATTTTTATTACGGGACTTTTTATCCGTAATGTGGTGCGCGACGACATAAGTCACGGTGTGACAAAGGTTCTTTACTCTATCTCGCGCAGACAGGGACGTATAAAAGGACATAATATGTGGTCATCGCTCATTGCCAGTGGAATAACCATCGGATTCGGTGGTTCGGTGGGTGCCGAGTCGCCTATTGTCTTTACCGGTTCGGCTATTGGCTCTAATCTGGCGAGTTTCTTTAAGATGGACCAGAAGGTGATGATGCTGCTCATAGGATGCGGTGCTGCAGGTGCTGTATCGGGTATCTTCAAGGCGCCTATCGCCGGTCTTGTTTTTACACTTGAGGTGCTTATGCTCGACCTAACGATGTCGTCGCTGTTGCCGCTGCTCATTTCAAGCGTTACGGCGGTGACACTCTCTTATTTGCTCTCGGGGACCGATGCTATGTTCCATTTCCAGTTGGACGATGCGTTCAGTGTCTCACGTGTGCCTTATGTGATGCTGCTGGGTATTATGTGCGGTCTTATCTCGCTCTATTTTACACACGTTACTGCGGGGGTGGAGAAGTTCTTCCGTCGTTTCCAGAATCCATACGTGCGTCTGGCAATCGGTGGTTCGGTGCTAAGCATTCTGATATTCCTTTTCCCACCGCTTTATGGCGAGGGATATAATATGATTAACCATCTTATAAATGGCTCGTCGGCCGATGTTATTCTGAATAACTCGCTCTTCTACGGACACGCCAACCTGCTGTTCCTGTATATGGCGCTGATAATACTCTTCAAAGTATTTGCCTCTACAGTAACAAACTGCGGAGGTGGTTGCGGTGGAATTTTTGCACCCAGCCTTTTCCTTGGTTGCATTTCGGGTTATCTCTTTGCAGGAGTGTGCAATATGTTTGGCCTTGGCGAGGTGCTTCCCGATAAGAATTTTGCCCTCTTTGGAATGGCGGCGCTTATGTCGGGTGTGTTCCACGCACCGCTGACGGGAATATTCCTCATTGCCGAGCTTACCGGCGGATACAATCTTTTCCTTCCGCTTATGATTGTTTCGGTTTGCTCTTATCTCACAGTGCGACTCTTTGACGACAATAACATCTATGCGATACGTTTGGCGCAGAGGGGCGAACTTATCACCCATCATAAAGACCAGGCGGTTCTTACAATTCTTAAGGTCGAGGATGTTATAGAGAAGAATTTTATGCGTGTCGACCCCGATATGGACCTTGGGGCGCTCACTGCTGTTGTGGCAAAGACCAAACGTAATATATTCCCGGTGGTGAATGCTGCCGACAGGCTTGTGGGAATTGTCTATCTCGACGATATAAGACATATGATGTTCCGTCAGGAGTTATACCATCGTTTCACTGTTGCCAAGCTTATGCGCAGTGTGCCTGTACGTTTGAGTATCGAGGAACCGATGGAGGCTGTTATGCGTAAGTTCGAGGAGACAAATGCCTGGAACCTGCCGGTAGAGGATACAACAGGTAACTACATTGGCTTTATCTCGAAATCGGCTATATTCACAGCTTACCGTAAGACGTTGCTCGATTTTACTTCGGATTAAGTAGTGGATGTCGATTTGCGGGAGTGAGCTTGTGAAGCAGGTTGCTCTGAGAATTATTTGCTTATATAGAAGATAAAAATATGGAAAAACTTAGAATAGTATATTTGGGTACTCCCGATTTTGCAGTGGAGCCTTTGCGCCGCCTTGTAGAGCTGCAAAAATGTGACGAGGCTTGTGGTTTCGAGGTAGTAGGTGTTGTTACAATGCCCGACAAGATGATAAACAAGCGCGGTACGCAGTTGCTTATGAGCCCTGTGAAGGAGTTTGCCGTAGAGAACAATTTACCAATCTTGCAGCCTGTTTCGCTTAAGGACGAGGAGTTCCAAAAGGCTCTTGCCGAGTGGCGTGCCGACCTGCAGATTGTGGTTGCCTTTCGTATGCTCCCCGAGAGTGTATGGAATATGCCTCGCCTGGGAACTTTTAATCTGCACGCATCGTTGTTGCCTCAGTATCGAGGTGCTGCT
>JAGCKB010000310.1 GCA_017647725.1 Bacteroidaceae bacterium | reverse complement strand
GTAGAAATGCCTTTATGATAAGCACCGAGGCTGATAACGAGTATGTAAAGCCATTGCTCATAGAGGTGGAAAAGGAGTTAAAACGTTTGAGAGACGAGGATATTCCAAAAGAGGAACTCGAACTCGTGCGTAACTACACTCTTGGCGAATTGTCTCGCGAATATGAAGGCGTACTGCCTAAGGCCGAGGTGTTCATAAGCCTCTGGCTTTCGGGACAACCTTTCGAGGCCGTAAACGAGTATCTCGACACAGTATGCAGTGTATCACAGGGCGAATTGCGCTCATTGGCACAGGAGTATCTGCGTCCCGAAGATATGTCACAAATTGTTGTGGGAGCATAATCGGGGGAATCCATTGTTGACCTGGACATTTATACTGTATAAATGCGCGAAAGAGATGCTTAACAATGTTCTTTTAAAAGATTTTTCAAAGAGTTTCTTAAACGGCTATGATTCGGGCGAATGAAAATCGCCCCTACACGCAATGAGTTTTATCGATGAATATTAAGCGTTTATTTCGCGAACAGTAGGGGCGATTTTCAATCGCCCGCAACACGCCCGCAACCGAGGTAATGAGCAAAGCTTCTTAAAAAATCTCTTTTTTTTTGTCTTTTATTGAGTATATTATTATCTTTGCGCTAAAGCGTGAAAATAGACTGCACTCGCTGTGAAATAACAAAACAGGTCTTGTTTATCTCGCTCGCTTGTTGCTATCTTTGCGCTAAAGCGTGAATATAGACTGCACTCGCTGTGAAATAACAAAAACGGGTTTTGTATATCTCGCTCGCTTGTTGCTATCTTAGCGGTAAACCGCAAGATGCGTTGCAAAAAGTAGATGTTATTGCAAGGCGGTACAGTGAGTATTGCCAATCTGCTTTTGTATTATAACACTAAGCCCTGTTGGTGGTGCTTGGTAGAGACAAAAAAGACAAAAATGAAAAAGAATATATATTTATTTCTCTCTTTACTCCTTTTCTCGGGTGTAATATATGCCGATGCGATAGGTCATACTTCGTCGGCAATAACAATGTCATCACCCATCAGCGATAAGAATGATAAATCGGGACAGAAAGTCAAGGCACTGCGTCTTAAGGATGGCTCATCATATATTGGCGAGGTAAAGGGCAAACGCCCCCACGGTAAGGGAAAACAGATTTTCCCTAATGGTGACATCTATGAGGGTGATTTTGTGAAAGGAAAAATGCAGGGTAAAGGCAAATATCGCTTTAACGATGGCGAGACATACGAAGGTGATTTCTTGGATGGTCGACAGCACGGAAAAGGTATCTGCCATTTCGTCGATGGCAAATGTTACGATGGCGAGTGGTACTGCGATTATCAACACGGATACGGCAAAATGACTTATCCCAACGGTGACGTCTATTCGGGCAATTGGGTCGAGGATAAACGCGAAGGTTCGGGCAGCTACTTCTATGCAAACGGTGCCTCATACGTTGGCGAGTGGAAAAACGATGTCCACGAAGGAATGGGAACATTCATCTGGAGCGACAACAGCAAATACATCGGAATGTGGAAAAACAATCTGCGCGAGGGCGAAGGCACATATACCTTTGCCGAGGGAGCCACATACATTGGCGACTGGAAAAATGATATGCGTCACGGAAAAGGTAAATTCACATTTCCCAATGGCGATACCTACGAAGGCAGCTATGTAAACGGTGAGTGGCACGGCGAGGGAGTGTATAAAAGCGTTTCGGGCGTGACATATACAGGCTCTTTCGAGAATGGCAACCGCAACGGCAAAGGCACAATGACCTTTGAGGGTGGCGCTGTTTATGTTGGCGACTGGAAAAATAATATGCGCCACGGAAAAGGCAAATACACCTGGGCAAACGGCGACGTTTATGATGGCGATTGGCAAAACGACACAATGCACGGTGCGGGAGTGTTACGCCTGTCGAGCGGTCTTAAATATCGTGGTGGCTATTTCGATGGTTATGAACACGGCACAGGCATTGCCATTGACGAGAATGGCTACCGATACGAAGGCACATTCTCCGAGGGACAGCGTCACGGCTTTTTCATCGTAAAGGACAGCACCGGAAACGTCGTTCGCGAGTGTGAATATGATTTGGGACAGCAAGTCAACAAAAAAGAGAGTAAGAAGAAATAAATTTGTGATAGAAATCACAGAACCCCGATTATAACTTAAAATCAACAGATATGATACTCGATTCATTAGAAAACATCAAAGCCTATGAGGCTATGAATCCTAATTTTGCGAAAGCAATAGAGTTTATTCAGAATACCAACCTCGAGGAACTTCCTTTGGGACGTAACGAGGTTTGTGGCGACCTTGTATTTGCCAATGTTATGGAGATTGGTCCCCGCTCTAAGGAGGAGGCACCCATCGAGATACATCGTAAATACATCGACATCCAGATACCTCTGACAGCCGACGAGGTAATGGGGTACATTGCCAAGAGCGAACTCCCCGAGCGTGAATATGACGAGGCAGGCGATGCTTCGCTCTATCCTTTGGGAATGTTAGCGTCGGACTATGTAAATGTAAAACGCGGAATGTTTACAATGTTCTTCCCACAAGACGGTCACGCACCTGCTGTGACACCTGTAAAACTGAGAAAAGTAATCGTAAAGGTTGCCGTTTGAGAAAAAACGCAAGCCGGCAGATAAGAAAACAAATTATTAACTAAACCTTATATCTTATGCTGAACCTTATTGAACGTGACAGCTACCTCGAGCCCTACACGCTTGAAATTGACGGACGTTACCGCTATTTCCTGCAAAAAGAGAAAGAGTTAACAAAGAATGGCAGACAGACACTGTCGAGCTTTGCATCGGGCTATCTTTATTTTGGATTGCACCGCACATCAACAGGCTGGTGCTTCCGCGAGTGGGCACCTAACGCTAAAAAAATTGTGCTCATCGGAGACTTCTCGAATTGGGAGGAGCGCCCCGAGTACGAACTGAAAGCACTGCCCGGCGGAGTGTGGGAGCGCCGTCTTCCACGTAAGGCACTTGTACACGGCCAGCACTACAAGATGAAGGTGTATTGGGATGGCGGCTGCGGCGAGCGTATCCCCGCTTGGACACGTCGTGTAGTACAGGACGAAGCAACAAAAATCTTCAGTGCACAGGTGTGGTGCCCCGAGGAGGAGTACAAGTTCAAGAATACAAAGTTTATCCCAAAAACAGCGCCTCTGCTCATCTACGAGTGCCACATTGGTATGGCACAAGAGGAGGAGAAGGTTGGTACATATAAAGAGTTTCAGGAGAAAATCCTTCCCCGCGTAGTAGCTGACGGATACAACTGTATTCAGATTATGGCAATACAGGAGCACCCCTATTATGGCAGTTTCGGTTATCACGTGTCGAATTTCTTTGCTCCCTCGTCGCGTTTCGGAACACCCGAGGAACTGAAAGAACTAATCGATACAGCACACGGAATGGGACTCGCCGTTATTATGGACCTTGTTCACTCACACGCTGTAAAGAACGAGCTCGAAGGCCTTGGATTGCTCGATGGCGACCCTGCACAGTATTTCCACTCGGGCGAGAGACGAGTTCACAATGCTTGGGACTCTCTCTGCTTCGACTATGGCAAGAATCAGGTAATTCACTTCCTGCTATCGAACTGTAAATACTGGCTCGAAGAGTTTAAGTTCGACGGTTTCCGTTTCGATGGTGTAACATCTATGATATACTACAGCCACGGTCTTGGCGAGGCATTCTGCAGCTATGGCGACTACTTCAACGGACATCAGGATGGCGATGCAATATGCTATCTTACACTTGCCAACCGCCTTATACACGAGGTTAACCCCAACGCAATTACCATTGCCGAGGAGGTATCAGGTATGCCCGGTCTTGCAGCCCCCATCGAGGATGGCGGTTACGGCTTCGACTATCGTATGGCAATGAATGTTCCCGACTACTGGATTAAGGTTATCAAAGAGTGTCGCGACGAAGATTGGAAACCCTCTTCGATATTCTGGGAACTTACTAACCGTCGTAAAGACGAAAAGACAATCTCTTATGCCGAGAGTCACGACCAGGCACTTGTAGGCGACAAGACTATCATCTTCCGTCTTATCGATGCCGATATGTACTGGCACTTCAAACGTGGCGATGAGACAGGTACCGTAACACGTGGTATTGCGCTGCATAAGATGATTCGCCTCATTACCCTTGCAACCATCAATGGCGGTTACCTTAACTTTATGGGTAACGAGTTTGGTCATCCCGAGTGGATTGACTTCCCGCGCGAGGGTAACGGATGGAGCCACAAATATGCACGTCGTCAGTGGAGCCTTGTCGACAATCCCGACTATTTCTACACCGTTCTTGGCGAGTTCGACAAGGAGATGACAAAGATCATCGGTGGTGCAAAGAATTTCCAGGAGCGTCCTGTTAAGGAGATTTGGCACAACGATGGCGACCAGGTGCTTGCATTCTCGCGTCGCGACCTTATTTTCGTGTTCAACTTCCATCCCACACGCTCGTTCACCGATTATGGCTTGCTTGTCCCCGAGGGCGATTACTCTATAGTAATGAGCAGCGACAACGAGCGATTCGGAGGATACGGACTTGTCGACGAGACACAGACACACTTTACACAATACGACAAACTGCATGCGCGTCGCAAGAAAGGTTGGTTGCAACTCTATCTGCCTGCACGTACAGCCCTCGTACTTAAGAAAAACCGCAAGAACAGTAAGTAAATGAGAGAACAGCGAGGCGAAAAGAAATTGCAACGTAGCGTAAGCCTTTTGTGCGCGATAGTATTTGCTATATTCAGTTTTACATTCATAGCAGTATATCAATCGCCGTTGCTCGAGGCATTCTATGACAAAGTTGCAACAGGAAAGCTAAACTATAACGGATATGTGGTGGCTGCAACAGCCACCACTATCCTGTTGCTATTATCGTGGTGGATGAACAAACTGGCTCGTTTTCAACGAGAGTGGACGGCAATGTCCTATCTGCCGGCAACGCTGTTGTTGGCATTTATGACCGACATCGACCGTAATATCTACACGGGAGAGACCGAGTACCTCTTTTGGGTAATAGTGCTGCTAGTAGGATTCCTGGTATATGTCTTTTTTGCCTTTCTGCTGCAAAGAATACTGTTTGCGAAGATTAAGAACCCCAAGATGGAGGGTAACAGAATTGTATGGCGCAACCTGTTACTCTTCACATTGATGTTCCTGCTCACCGGATGGCTCTCCAATGGAAACGAGAGCATAAAGTACGAGGCAACAGCCTACAGCCGTTTTAAGCAGGGCGATATTGACGGCGCATTGAATGTTGCAAGC
>JAGCKB010000309.1 GCA_017647725.1 Bacteroidaceae bacterium | reverse complement strand
GTTGTTTAAAGTAATTTTTTGCAAATATATTTATTAATAAATACGAATTTTAAAATTAACATTTTTTGTATTAAAAATAATGTTTTATAACACTTTGGTGTGGGAGATAAAAATGTTTATTTGAAAATAGTTTTACATTTATTGTAAAAAATGCTGTGGTTTAATTATCTTCGCATCAAGAAACTATTTGAAATATTGTTGGATATTAAAGATGCTTTGTCCTGAATTTAAATGGCTTCTTAGAAGCTGTTTAAATTTCTAAAAAAAAATATTCATATAGAAGCTGACGTTTTCGTCGTTTTTTATATTCAAAAATGCCTGTTTGTTTCTTTTTTGCTGTTACATAGCCCTCTATGCGCCCTTAAAATATACATAAACATCCAATTTTTGCTCTATAAAAAACTTGACGATATAAATTTAAACAGCTTCTTATATTATAAACCTTTTGACCAATGAAAGAACATAAGGACGGATGCGACGCCGGTCGTCGTGCTTTTTTAAAGCGTTTGGGTGCAGGTGCTGCAGTGGTGGCCTCTTCGTCACTTGTCGGCTGTAAGGATAGTAGTGCCAAAGTAAAATATGTTGCCGAGGGTGTTGGAGGAGATGTTCCAAAAGACAAGATGGAATATCGTAAGCATCCTTGTGGCGATAGTGTTTCGTTGCTGGGCTATGGTATGATGCGCCTGCCTATGAAAAAGGACGATTCGGGTGCCGACGTTATAGACCAGGAGAGGGTTAATGAACTTGTCGACTATGCCATTGAGCACGGTGTTAATTATTTCGATACAGCGCCTGTCTATTGTCGTGGAAAGTCGGAGCAGGCTACAGGAATAGCACTCAGCCGCCATCCGCGTAATAAATATTTTATTGCAACCAAGCTCTCGAATATGCGTGGCAATAACACGCTTGAGTTTGGCAAGGAGATGTTTAATAACTCTTTAAAGGAGTTACAGGTCGATTACATCGACTATCTGTTGCTGCATAATCTGGGTAATCTCGATGCCTATAAGAAGCGTTTCATCGATAATGGTCTGCTCGACTATCTTCTTGAGCAGAAGAAAAAGGGTGTTATAAGAAATCTTGGTTGGTCGTTTCACGGCAGCAAAGAGTTCTTCGATTATATGCTCGATGAGGCAGGCGTTAAATGGGATTTTATACAGATTCAGATGAACTACGTCGATTGGGAACGTGGAAATCCAACGGCTGAGTATATGTATAAGCGACTTACCGAGAAGGGTATTCCTGTGGTTATTATGGAGCCTCTTTTGGGCGGTTCGTTGGCAACTATGAACTATCAGGCAATGGCGTTACTCAAGGAACGTGCACCCGAGGCAAGTGTGGCCTCTTGGGCATTCCGTTTTGTGGGTAGTTTCGATAATGTACTCACAGCGCTTAGCGGAATGACATATATGGAGCATCTTCAGGATAATATACGCACATACTCGCCCTTAAGGTGGCTCAGTGACGAGGAATTCGCTCTTCTTAGCGACGTAGCCCGTCGTAAGATGAGCTTCCGAAATGTTGATTGTACCGACTGTAAGTACTGTATGCCCTGTCCCTATGGCCTTGATATACCATCTATCTTCAAGCATTACAATCGTTGTCTCAACGAGGGTACAATGCCGCAGAACGAGCTTGACGAGGATTATCGCGAGCAGCGTCGAGCCTTCCTAATCGGTCTCGACCGCACTGTGCCCCGTATGCGTCAGGCCGATAAATGTGTCGGTTGCCGTGAGTGTGAGCCACATTGCCCACAGAAAATCAAGATTGCGCGTGAAATGCGTCGCATCGACGAATTTGTGCAGACAGTAAAGGGCGACGGACTTATTTGATAATCACTAATATACTACGAATATGTTACGCAAGTTAAGAATATTTTTCGCAACGCTGTTTTTCCTCTCGATAACAGCACTTTTCCTCGATTTCACCGGGGTTCTTCACGTGTGGTTGGGGTGGATGGCCAAGGTGCAGCTTCTGCCGGCTATCCTATCGCTTAATGTGGTTGCTATTGTGGCACTTCTGCTTCTCACATTGCTCTTTGGACGAGTCTACTGTTCGGTAGTGTGTCCGTTGGGAGTAATGCAGGATATTGTTTCCAATCTCTCGGGACGCCGCAAGGGGAAAAAGATGCGCTTCGGCTTCTCAAAGGAGAACCGTTGGCTGCGTATGGTGGTTCTTGTGCTGTTTGTCGTTGCTCTTATTGCAGGCTTCTCGTGGGTGGCAGCACTCATAGAACCTTACAGCGCCTATGGTCGTATAGTAAATAATATGCTCTCTCCTGTTTACCAGTGGGGAAATAATCTATTGGCCTATTTTGCCGAACGTGCCGACAGCTACGCTTTCTACACTATAGATGTTTGGGTGCGCAGCGGTATTGCCCTTGCAGTGTCGGTTATTACATTTGTTCTGTTGGCTGTGCTTGCGTGGCGCGGAGGCCGTACTTGGTGCAATAATGTCTGTCCTGTGGGAACATTCCTGAGTTTTATATCGCGCTTCTCGCTCTTCAGAGTGGTTGTTGATACGTCGAAATGTAACGGTTGCAAGGTGTGTGAGCGCAGCTGTAAAAGTTCTTGTATAAATTCGGCAGAACATAGTATTGATTATAGTCGCTGTGTGGCCTGTATGAACTGTGTCGATAAGTGCAAGCGTGGCGCTATCTCATATAAATATGTAGGCCTCGGAAAAGTTGCGGCAGAGAGCAACGAAAACACTGACGCAGCACGTCGCTCGTTCCTTGCCATCGGAGGCACCTTTGTAGCATCGTCGCTC
>JAGCKB010000308.1 GCA_017647725.1 Bacteroidaceae bacterium | reverse complement strand
TCGGTAATCAAAGACTTAACATCTAATTTCCCGGTTGAGATTGTATGTAGTATAGTCTCGAAATTACGTTTCTCGGTCCAGCGTACGTAGGGAAGCGGATAATCGTGTCCCTTATTCTCATACTCCTCATCATAGCGTCCTGCTCCATACGAGCAAGAGACCTGGAATGTAAGCTCTTTCTTGTAGAAATCGTCACGACGCAGATTTAGTCCCACCACTCCGACAAGGATTATACGTCCACGTTTGCGACTCATAAGACAAGCCTGATGCATCACCTCGTCGCTCTTTGCCGAAGCAGTTATTATAACACCGTCTGCACCAACGCTGTTTGTCAGTTCATCGACAAATTTCACAGGGTCGACACCCGATGCAGGATTTACAGCTATAACACCCATAGAGGCAGCAATATCTACCTTCTCCTGGTCGAAATCGAGACCAACGACACGACAGCCGTTTGCCATAAGCAACTGCGATACCACAAGACCAATAAGGCCCAATCCCGTAACAACCACAGTCTCGCCAAGTTCGGGCTTAAAGAGACGGATACCTTCAAGACCAATAGAACCAATCACAGTAAATGCAGCCTCTTCATCGGTTACATTGTCGGGTATTCTTGCAACAAGATTCTTGGGCACACACACATACTCGGCGTGGTTACCGTTTGAGGCCACTCGGTCGCCTACGACAAATTCGGTAACACCCTTACCAACAGCAATAACCTTACCCACATTACAATAGCCCAACGGCAACGGCTGACCAAGTTTATTGAATACAGCTTCGAGTGTAGGCATTATACCATCGGTCTTCAGTTTATCAAGCACCTGCTTTACCTTATCGGGTTGCTGACGTGCCTTATCAATAAGATTAGCCTTACCAAACTCAACCAACATACGTTCGGTACCAAGCGACACGAGAGTACGTGTTGTCTTAATCAGTACACAGCCCGATTTTACATTAGGTACCGGAACCTCTTCCAATATTGTTGCACCCGATTTAAGGTCTTGTATAATCTGTTTCATATTACAATCTCAAATTCTAAAATATTACAGTATAACCGAGATATATTTTCGCGGCTAAGTGCAAAGATAGTGATAAAATTTTTAAATTTGCTAAAAACGGTCGTATATACTCAAAATCTCATCGGGCACCGACACCTCGGGATTATACGACACACGCGGTTGCTCTTTTAGGATAGCAGAAACCTTCTCATACAGGTCATCCACATCGGCTTTTTTATAAAGAACTGCCTCACGAGGACGTACACACACATCACTCGCCACCACAGGAGTACCAAATTCCAATGCCTCTTTTACCGATATTCCCTCCATATCCGACATTGTCGGACGCAGGAAGAGGTCGGTACGTTTCCACACCTCGAAACCATTAACGGGTGACTTTATGAGAAAAAGGAAATTATCCATCAAGTTGAGTTCCTTTATGCGTGCCACACACTCATTATAATAACTATCATCGTGTACCTCGGCAATGCAGAAGATAAGACCCACATCCACAGCATCCCTGTTTACAAGACGATTCATAAGTTCAATCTGCTGGTCGAGTCCGTACACATCTCCAAAGACATTCTTAACCAATGTATGTGCATTTGACGACATTGTATAACGATGTCTGTTGCAGAACTCCTCAATTTCGGGAGTAAGTCCTTTATGCTCATCGGGCAATGGAGAGATATAGGTCGGCAAAATAACCACCTTATCGGTGTCAATATCATATTTCTCCTGCAAAGCAGCAGTGTAGTTGCTGTCGTTATATATGATATATTTTGCACGACGGAACAGTCGATTCACAATAAAGCGTTTCCATCCGTTCAGCAGTACAATGCGACGATTGTGCAACGTCATTATCAGCGGATGCCTCCACCCAAAGAGATAGAGAAGCAACAGCATATATATGTTTGTAAACTGCGAATGTATGAGACGTTTCTCGGCAAACAGCAGACGTACAAACTCCCATACTCTATTTGGGACATCTATTACAAAATCCTTATCACTTTTCGAAGCAGCGAAATTACGCAGCACTACAGTAGAATCCTTCTCGTGCATCTTCTGCGAGAGGCGTTTACAATACATCGATATTCCACCAAGAGGAGGCGGATAGAACCCCCATATCTCTTTTTTCATAATCATTTCGTTTTATCAAAATAGGTTCCATCTAAGACCAGAGCCACAAAATCAGCCTGTGAGACACCATCTTTTCGGCGTGCATCGGACAGTAGGCGCGAGGTTAGTTTCATCGACCTTCCTAAAGAGCGCGACGAACGGTAGAAGTGACGTAAACACAATGGTATGTTCACTAACGACCACAAAGCATAGAATAGAGCCGACTTATGCAGTCGTATATCGATAAACCTATTAAGAAAATGTAGATATATTTTTCCCAATCCGCTCATACGAGAACCCGATGCACCAACCTTATGGTATAATATCGAGTCGAGTACGCAGGCCATTTTTACTCCTTGCGCGCTCATACGCATCGAAAATTCAAAATCCTCCTCACCAAAGAAGAAACGTTCGGTGAGCAGACGGTTGTCGGCGTCCAACAACTCTGCCGGAAAAAACAACGCACACCCTGTAACAAGAGTAATTGGGATAAACTCACTCTCCTTTATAGCATCGTCGCCCTGCCCTGCATAGTAGTATTTTCGGAATCCCATTGACAGTTTACCGCCACAGTTCCATATTTTTTTCTTGTCCGAGAAGAAATATATCTTTGGAGTAAGTACGCTGTATTCGGGATGGCGCTGCTTGAAATCGAAAATCCTTGTCAGAAAATCGGACTTTACCTCGGTATCATTGTTCAGAAGCAGGAAGTAATCGGGATTATGTTGCAGAGCAAATGCAATACCCTTGTTATTACCCTTTGCAAAGCCATAGTTCATATCCAAAGGAACAACAGACACCTCAATATCGCGATTTCTATCCACCCATTCGTTTATACGCTGTAGAGAATCATCGGTTGAGCCATTATCCACAACATATACACGAAAATCACCATCGGCCTTAGTCAATGAAGAGAGGCAATGAATTGTATCATTGGCATTATTCCAATTAAGTATAATAATAGCAGTCATAGCCGTTATAAAATTAAGGTTGAGTATTACCACTACCATCTCGCTCACAATTCTCTGCGGACAACGTCTCGGAATTATTTTTCTTAAAACCAATCTTCATCATTATGTAAATGACAAAAATCATAAACGGCTGCTCGAAAAACTGCAAATGATAGAAATATATCTCGAACCATCCCATCAACAACATTCCACCGTAGAAGAAATAGAGTACATTCACATAGATGCTACGAGTGGCAACAGCCCACAGTTTCACAAGATAATGTACTGCCGAGACTGCAAGTACCACCAATACAAACTGTATCATACTCGCATTTATATATATCGTACCGAAGAAGGCACGTACGTTGGAACCTCGTACACCATTATGAATAAAAAAGGGATTCACAGGGTCGACAAATTCATTACCCGCCACCACATTGTATAGGTTCAGAATATTCGTCAAAAGAACCTCGAAGCGAGGCGATTCCAAGATACCCATCTGCAAATCCTGACTCCAGCCTACAATACCGCTTATCACGTAATGCACAAAGTTCTTGCAAATAATCTCGAAAATTACATCAAAAGTAGCAGTCTCCTCTTTTCCCAAAAACAGAGAGAAGGTATAAGTTACAAAGAAAACAACAAAGGCAAATGCAGCCACCTTTAAGAAAAGCGACATTTTCAGTTTAATTTTCCCTGCAAAAAGGCGCATACATATACCACCCATCGCAGGAATGAGTACCCACGACTTTACGCCATACATAAGTGTAACAAAGTACATTCCACCAATAAGAAGCAGATAGTACCAATGCTTTTTGTCATACTTATATATATAGATGATAGAGAGAGCGTGCAACAAACGATGCAAATGTCCCCACAGACCGCCACCGCAGTAGTCGTAGCCAAAATCCTCGGAGCCTGGCAGATAAGGACTTGTGCGAACCATCATAATAAAACGCAGTATAAAAGCAGCTACTATTATGGTGGTAATAATATTCAAACGGCGCATATTTATTCCATCGTCCTCAATCTGCCCGCCATCCTCTAACTGCAACCTGTTTCGGAATGCTATTCCGAAAATAAATCCCGGCAGAGCAAATATCGGCAATCCTATCATCCACACCTGAAGGCTGGGATAATAAAACTCCACAATATCCCAGTTTCCGCAAGCAATAAGTGCCACCGTAAGCATAAGCGAGTAAGGCAACATCAATAGATTAAGCGGAGTATATATAGTACGCCACAACTTCATATCAATAATTGCAAGCACAGCCATTTCGACATAAATAGCAACAACAGCTATAAAATCCATCAGCGTCATTACAGCGTAACCTCCTTTCTTCTCTTTATGTTACGCAACGAGAACAGACACAGAATGAACAATAAAAGTTCGGCAATAGTCCAAGCCGCCGCAGCAGCATAATAGGAATATTCGTTGCAGAAAATGAGCATAAACGATACCGAGATTACTGCCGAAATCCAAATATTACGTTGGAAACTCTTAGCAGCTCCCAGATTCAGCAGTCCCACAATCCCCACGATATAGTTCATACAACCAAAGAGCAGTACAGGTGCCATAAGCCACACCAATGTACGTGCAATCTCGAAGTCGATATCAAGACCCAAATAGATATACAGCAGTTTAGATGAGAGTACAAAAGCTACTGCAACAACAGAGAGCAACAAGAAAGCCCATTTCACAAGACGCATA
>JAGCKB010000034.1 GCA_017647725.1 Bacteroidaceae bacterium | reverse complement strand
TATCAGTGATTTACATCTGTACTAATCCTCGCGAACAGTAGGGGTGAGTAAAAAAAATGGATGTTCAAAAGTTACTTTTGCAGCTGCTTCGGGCGATTTCCAATCGCCCCTACTCGCAATGAAAAAAAGCATTGAATATCAGTGATTTACATCTGTACTAATCCTCGCGAACAGTAGGGGCGATTTCCAATCGCCCGCCCAATAAGGTATGAATATCATCAATTTACTTCTGTGTTAATCCTCGCGAACATTACCCAACGGGAGTGGTGAGTAAAAAAATGGATGTTCAAAAGTTACTTTTGTCGTTGCTTCGGGCGATTAGAAATTGCCCCTACTCGCACTGAAAAAAGCATTGAAAATCAGTGGTTTACATCTGAATTAATCCTCGCGAACAGTAGGGGCGATTTCCAATCGCCCGCCCAATAAGCGATGAATATCAGCAATTTACTTCTGTGCCGTAAAAAAATGGATGGCTCCATCGGGAACCATCCATTTGAAATTATCTGTTGCTGTGATATTACTCACCGGGCCAACCCTCGGTCCACATGAACTGCTCTTCAGCAACATAGAGACCTTCGGCTGTGTCCCAGATACCTGCGATGAGGTAAACGTTGCCATCGTTCTGAGTGTAGCAATACTTTCCATAGCTACCTGCGGGGTTGTGGTGGAAGATAAGTGCAGCACCTGCGTATGTTACACCCATATTGTAGTTACCTGCAGGGCAGCTCTCGAGGTTTGCGTTCTCATCGAGGAAGAAAGGAATGTAGTAACCCTTCTTGTAAGGAGCTACACGGCAGTAGTAACCACCCTCGTAACCCTCGGCCATCTCGAACTGAACCTCGAACTGCTCACCTGTGAAGCTTGATGCGTAAACACCCTTACCGGCTACAACCCAGTTATAGTCCTTAACGAATGTAAGGTTGTAGGTTGTAGTACCCGAGATAGAGAGCTGTTCTGCGGGAACATCAAGTGTAAGGCTTGCAGTGTAGTTCTTACCAATTGTAATATTCTCCTCGTCAATCTTGATTGTGATAACTGCTTTGCTGCTGCCATCAACGAAGTGTGCAACAGTGTCGGCAACAGTGATGATGTCGCTGTTTGCTGCGAAGATTGTGGGAACGTCAACGTTACCCTTTGTTGTACCTCTTTCTACGGTTACCTGTACCTCTGCCAGAGGATCGGTAGCCTTGAGGCTGTAGCTGTGTGTACCCTGCTCAAAAGAGTAGGTGTCGTTGGTGAAATTGTACTTATCCCAGTAACCTTCTTCGCTACAAGCAGTGAAGAGACCGGCAACAGCTACCAATGTCAATGTTAATAATGCTTTATAAAGTTTCATAGTCTTTTTATTTTATTTTTTCGGCTTTCCCGCTCTCTTGCTTTGTGTGGCAAGAGAGTGGGGCCGAATTTTATGTTTTTTACTCTGTTACGGGTGTGGGGAGTGCGTCGATAAGAGGATTGTTCTCACCAATCAGAGGGTTACGCTCCATCTCGGCTTGGGGAATAGGATAGATGAGAGTCTTGTCACCTGCGGGGATGTTGAAGATAAGGTGAGCAGCGAAACCTGCACCACGACGGTCAACACCCTTCTTCAGACGCATAAGGTCACCGTAAGAGAAGCCCTCGCCCCAAAGCTCGATACGACGCTGGTTCCATACTGCCTCCTGAACACCGATTGCCTCAGTAGCTGTGCAGCTGTAGTTGGGGTCACGGTATGTCTTGATGAGGCTCTCGAGAGTAGCAGCACCTGCAGCAGCGTCACCGGCCATAGCCTCTGCCTCTGCCTGGATGAGGTACATCTCCTCGATACGCATCAAAGGAATGTCGTTAGCATTGGTACTTGTATATACCTCGTCGTTGTAGCAACCGAACTTCATCTGTGTGTAGGGAGGACAACCTGCCTCGGCAGCATACTCTGCCTCCTCATTGCTAAGGTTGGGTGAGTAAGCTGTCTCGTCCAACCACCAGCCCTTACGTACGTCGCTTGCGGGGATAGAAGTGAAGAGCTCCTTGTTGATGCAACGCCATGCACCTACCGATGCATAACCGTAGTTGAGTGAACCCATGTGTGAGGGGAAGTTACAGATACCGCTTGTTACGGGACGGTCGGTCTCGGCAACTACGATACCCCACATCCAAGATGCGTCGTTGATATCGCTGAAACCGGGCTTGCTGAGGTCGTCCATACCATAAGGAGTAGCTGCGCTGTTCTTGATAGCGTTCTTAGCGTCAGAAGCAGCCTCGGCCCATTTGTTCATAACAAGGTGAACACGTGCGCGGATACCGTAAGCAACGTCAAGGCTTACGTAACGCTTGTCCTCACGTACAACGTCGCAGTTCTCGAGAATAGCGATAGCGTTGTTAAGGTCGGTCAAAATCTGTGTGTAAACCTCCTCAACGGTGTTACGCTTGCAACCTACTGAACCTGCTGCATCGGCGTTCTCCTCGGTGATGATGGGTACACAAGGCTTGTTCTCGTTACCAACGTATGTGTGCTGGTAGAGCTGTGCCAATGTGAAGTAGTCGAATGCACGGATAGCGTAAGCCTGTGCAAGGTAGAACTTGAGCTGCTCATCCTCGGTCTCGGGGTCGAGCATTGCTGTTACTGAGTTAACAGTGTTCAGCTGCTTGTAAATAGTACTCCAGATAAGGCGTGTACCATAGTAGGTGTAGTTAGCATCCTCGTATGTAACAGCCATTGAGAACCAGTTGTAACCTATATCCTCAGATACAAGGTCGGTACCGCGGCTGTCGGTCCACAGCATAATGGTGGGGTAGCCGAGGTCGTTGTGGTAGCTCTCGTCAAAAATCTTACCAAAGTTGTAGAAGGCCGAGGTCATAGCAGTAACGCTTGCCTTGATTCTCTCGGGGTTAGCTGCAACAGCAGCCTCCTTCTGGTCGGCGGTGATAGTAGAACCCAGAGGCTCTGTATCAAGGTCGTTACAGCCTACAAGTGTAAAGGCTGCCAATGCCGACGCAATAAATGTATATTTAAAATTTTTCATTTTATTCTCTTATATTAGATGTTTAGAATGTCACTTTGATACCACCTGAGATTGTACGCAGAGCACCGTATGTTGATGTTGTTGTCATAGTGTAGCTCTGACGGGGGTCCATACCCTTGCGTGCGCAAAGGAGTGCTACGTTGTCGGCTGAACCGTAAACGCGTACCGAGTTAAGACCGATTGCACGACACCAGCTCTTGGGGAATGTGTAACCCAATGTGATGTTGTTGAGTGAGAGGTAGTTTGAAGAGATCAACCAACGGTCGCTGCTCTGGTTTGTATATGTATCCATAGCGTCGATACGGGGAACGTCGGTATTGCGGTTCTCGGGAGTCCAAGCGTTAGCAATATCCTTGTGCCAGTTGTGACCTGCATCTGAAGAAGAACCATTGTGCATCAAATCCTGGTATGTGTAGTCCCAGATCTTACCACCCATCTGGTATGAGAACTGAATGCCGAGGTCGAATCCGTGGAACTCGATTGATGTACCGAAACCACCATATACGTCGGGCATAAGGTCACCAGTAGCCTCACGACCTGTGTTAGAAGCTGCTGAGTAGTTAGATGTTACGTAAGACTCGGGGTTCTTGTTGTAAGCCTCAACTGCTGTGTTGTAAGCCTCCTCGTTACCCTCTTTTGTGAGAGCCTTGTATTCGTCTGCTGACATTGTCTTCTGGAACCACTCGTCTGCTGTGTACTTAGCGTGGAAGAGAGCAAGACCGGTGTTGGGGTCTACACCTGCATACTTAACAAGGTAGAGCTGGTACATTGACTCACCCTCCTCGAGGATTGATGTACCGCTGATGTACTTACCGTTAAGCTCGGGGTGAAGCTCGTTGATCTCGTTCTTTACGAAAGTAGCATTTGCATAGATGTTCCACTTGAAGTTACGCTTGTCGATGGGAGTAGCGTTAAGCTCGATTTCCCAACCGCTGTTGGTCATTGAACCAACGTTCATAGGAATTGATGTGTAACCGTTAGAGGGTGATACGGGCTTGTTGTAAAGCATATCGCTTGTCTTACGGCTGAAGTACTCGATTGTACCGTCGAGTTTTCCGTGAAGTACCGAGAAGTCGGCACCGATGTTGAATGCGCGGCTCTTCTCCCAAGTGATGTCCTTGTTACCCTTGTAAGCAAGAAGACCGTCTGAGAATGAACCATCAGCACCTGTTACAGTGTACTGGTCGAGGTAAGCGTAGTTGTTACCAATGTTGTCGTTACCTTGCTCACCGAAAGATGCCTTGAGCTTAAGGATGTCAATCCAGGTAAGATCCTGCATAAAGTCCTCTTTGCTGATTACCCAAGCTGCAGAAGCCGAGTAGAAGTCACCCCAACGGTTATCGGGATGGAAACGTGAAGAAGCATCACGACGATAAGAAACGCTTGCGAAGTATTTCTCGTCCCAGTTGTAGTTCAAACGACCGAAGATACCACGTGTAGAGTACTCGCTAGCCGAACCACCACCACGCTTCTGGTCGATTGTGTTGTTTACAGTGTAGTCACCCTCTTTGTAGAAGTTCTGACCAGATGCCCAAGAGTTCTCGCTGCGGAGGTCGTATGCCTCGTAACCCAACAATGCCTCGATGTTGTTCTTACCCAATGTGAGGTTGTAGTTAGCAAGATACTGCTGGTTCATTGCGAATGTACGTGTGTTGTCCTGTGTTACAGTACCACCGTAGCTTGCGCTCTGACCATACTTGTTGTTACCTATATCGTGATAACGTGTGTTGTCGATGTGTGTACCAAGAGAAGCTGTCAACTTAAGACCCTTAACAGGAGTAATCTCGGCATACCATTTGCCATTGAGAATGTCCATAAGGTACTCTGTGCTGTTGTAGACAAGGTCGCTCATAGGGTTAGACATTGACATCCAGTTACGTGTACCTGCTGAGTACTTGCCATCACCGTAGTCGTAAACGGGACGACCGTTCTGAGCGTCTGTAACAATTGTACCATCGGCATTGCGGATGTACATAGGATATACGGGAGCAATGTTGTTGGCAAGGAAGAAGGCGTTACCTGATGAAGATGTGTTGGTCTGCTCACCGGGGTAGCGGCTCTCGCTGTTTGTGTAAGAGATGTTAGCACCAATCTTCAACCACTTCTTAGCCTGGTAGTCAACGTTCAAACGTGTTGACAAACGGTTGAAACCTGAGTTCTCGATGATACCACCGTCCTCGAGGTAACCTGCAGAGAAGTAGTAGTTGATGCGGTCGGTACCACCTGATATACCAAGGTTGTACTCCTGACGCATCTGGCTGTCGATAGTACCCTTTGTCCAATCATCGGGAGTGTAGTAGTTCTTACCGTCGCTGTAACCAAGTGTAGCAAGGCTGCTTACCTTACCTGTAACGGGGTCGATAAGACCCTCAGCGCCGTTAAGAGTATACATCTGATAACCGAGAGCGGGGAAGAGCTGGCCGTTAGCGTATGCGTGAGCCTTGTTAGCATCGTAACCGAGGTTGTAGTAACCTGCGTTGCGGTGAGCCTGATACAATGTCTCCATGTACTCGTTAGCCGAGCCAAGAACATCGTACTTGCCAATCTGACGCTCGTTAACACCCCAGCTTGCGTCCAAAGTAACGCGTGCTTCGTGTGTCTTACCCTTCTTTGTTGTTACCATGATAACACCGTTAGCACCACGTGCACCGTAAAGAGCTGCTGCTGCAGCATCCTTCTGTACTGTCATGCTCTCGATGTCGGCGGGGTTGATTGACGAAATATCACCGTCAAAAGGAATACCGTCTACAACGTAAAGAGGAGTGTTGCTTGCATACAATGAACCTACACCACGAACGCGTACTGTTGCGCTTGTTCCGGGCTGACCGTTAGACTTAAGTGTCTGAACACCGGCGATTGTTCCCGAAAGGGCGTTGGTTACGTTTGATACCTTACGAGCCTCGATCTTGTCGGCCTTGATAACAGAAGCAGAACCGGTAAATGCCGATTTCTTAGCTGTACCATAGGCTACGATCAATACCTCGTCAAGAGACTGACCATCCTCGGTAAGAGTAATCTTCATTGTCTTACCACGCTGGATTTTTACCTCCTGAGTAGCCATACCTACATACGACACACGGATGTGAGTAGCGCTTGCAGGCACGTTTTTAATAGTGAACTTACCCTCGATATCGGTAGAAGCACCAAGAGTAGCGGTACCCACAACCAATACAGAGGCTCCGATTACAGGCTCACCATCTGCCTCCGAGTATACAATACCCGAAATGTTGCTGGTTTGCGCTGTTGCCAGACCTACACCAATGAAGATATAGGTCAACAAAAATAGCACTCTTTTCATTTGATAATGAATTTAAGTTAATAATAATTAAGTAGTTAAGTTTTTCAAATTGGCGCCCCTATGTTGGGGCTTTTTCCAAGGCTGCGAAGATACGAAATATAATTCAAATATAAAAAAAAGTTAATGCAAAAAGTTTTGTTAAATATTCATTTTTATTTCATATAAATTTGTGGATGTGATAACTCTTAGATGTGTTTTATATTATATAAATCATTGAATATTAAAAAGATAAATATTGGTTTCTTCTCTTTTTTTGTTTAAAGTGTATTTGTTTCTTCGTTGACAAAATGTAAAGATAGTATTTAGTAATACTTGAAATATGTCAGAATAGAATTTGTTTGACACTCTGAAACATATCTCTTGGCCTATTATGTTCTTTTGACAATGTTAAATTGTTGTCATTTTGTCAAAATAACTCTTTCGCTTCTCTTTTTTGTTGTCTTAAATGCTCTTAATTCTGTCATTTTTAATCGTTATATGCTATTATTACCTTATTTTATTATTGCGCGCGCGAAAACAATTTGTTTTTTTTGAGATAAAATGGAAATTTTAAGCAATTATTAATAAAATGAAACACAATTTAGGCTATTTCGGGAAAATAGTTGTAACTTTGCAAAATATTTCGGCGGGATGTGCTCTCGCTGCTATAATGTAAGAAAATATTATAAAAATCTAAGATATGTTGACAGTAAAAGTTATCAGTCAGGAGACCGAGAAGGTTATTAAAGGTCTCGAAAAGAAGCATTTCAAGAATGCAAAAGAGACAGTAGAGAAGGTGCTCGAACTCGACCGTGAGCGTCGTACAGCACAGGCCGAACTTGATGCTACTCTTGCGCAGAGCAAGCAGTGCGCGGCAAAGATTGGTCGATTGATGAAAGAGAAAGCAATGGACGAGGTTGAGGCTGTTAAGGCCGAGGTGGCAACACTTAAAGATAAATCAAAGGAGTTGCAGGAGAAAATGGATGCTGCAACAGAGAGATTGCAGGAACTGCTTTATACAATTCCCAATATTCCTTATGACGAGGTGCCCGAGGGTGCTACAGCCGAGGATAACGTGGTTGAGAAGAGTGGTGGCCTGGAAACCGAGCTTCCTGTCGATGCTCTTCCTCACTGGGAACTTGCCAAGAAATATGACCTTATCGACTTTGACCTTGGCGTGAAAATCACAGGTGCAGGATTTCCTGTGTATAAAGGCAAGGGTGCGCAGTTGCAGCGTGCGCTTATAAACTTCTTCCTCGATGAGGCACGCAAAGCAGGTTATGTCGAGATTATGCCTCCTACTGTGGTGAATGCCGCTTCGGGTTACGGTACAGGTCAGCTCCCCGACAAAGAGGGACAGATGTACCATTGCGCATTGGACGATTTTTACCTTATCCCCACAGCCGAGGTGCCTGTGACAAATATTTATCGCGATGTAATTCTCGACGAGAAGGAGCTTCCTATTAAGAATTGTGCCTATACACAGTGTTTCCGTCGCGAGGCAGGCTCGTATGGCAAGGATGTTCGTGGTTTGAACCGTCTGCACGAGTTCTCAAAGGTTGAGATTGTTCGCATTGATACCCCCGAGCACAGCAAAGAGTCGCATAAAGAGATGCTTGAGCACGTCGAGGGTCTTTTGAAGAAACTGGAGCTTCCTTATCGCATTTTGCGCCTTTGTGGTGGTGATATGAGCTTTACAGCTGCTCTCTGCTTCGATTTTGAGGTTTATTCCGAGGCTCAGAAGCGTTGGTTAGAGGTCTCTTCGGTTTCAAACTTCGACAACTATCAGGCCAATCGCTTGAAGTGCCGTTATCGCAATGCCGACAAAAAGACCGAGCTATGCCACACTTTGAATGGTTCAGCGCTTGCGCTTCCCCGTATAGTAGCTGCTCTGCTCGAAAATAATCAGACTCCCGAGGGTATACGCATCCCCAAGGCGCTTGTTCCATACTGTGGATTCGAGATAATTGACTAAAAAACGTTTCATTAACTTTGACAGCATAATGTATAAAATAGTATCAAAAGAGCAGTTCTCGGAGAAGGTGTTTCGCCTTAGAGTAGAGGCTCCTCTTATTGCAAAGGCTTATCGCGCAGGAAACTTCGTTATTGTGAGGGTTGGCGAGAAGGGCGAGCGTATTCCTTTGACCATCGCACACGCCGATACCGAGAAAGGTCTCATTACTCTTGTTGTGCAGAAGGTGGGTAAGAGTTCTACCCGTTTGTGCGACCTTAATGAGGGCGATTGTATCACCGACGTTGTAGGTCCTCTTGGACAGGCTACTCACATCGAGAACTTCGGTACAGTAGTGTGTGCCGGTGGTGGAGTGGGTGTTGCACCTATGCTTCCCATCGCTACAGCGCTTAAAAAAGCGGGTAACCGCGTTATTTCGGTGCTTGCCGGTCGTTCTAAAGACCTTATTATATTGGAGGATGAGGTTCGTGCCGTATCGGACGAGGTTATCATAATGACCGACGATGGCTCTTACGGAGACAAAGGATTGGTAACCGAGGGTGTTGAGCGCGTTATTCTGCGCGAAAAGGTTGACAAGTGCGTGGCGATAGGCCCTGCTGTGATGATGAAATTTGTTTGTTTGCTGACAAAGAAATATGAGATTCCCACAGAGGTTTCGCTAAATACCATTATGGTCGATGGCACAGGTATGTGTGGTGCTTGTCGTGTAACAGTGGATGGAAAGACAAAATTCGTTTGCGTAGACGGTCCCGAGTTCGATGGTCACAAGGTCGACTTTGACGGAATGATGCAGCGTCTGGGTTCTTTCAAACGCGAGGAGCAGGAGGAAATGGAGAAATTTGCACATTCTCACGACGAGGCTTGTGCTGCTGTACCTGCCGAGGATGAACTTACCGACCGCAATGCTGCGTGGCGCGTAGAGTTGCGTGGCAAGCTCAAAGGAAAAGAGCGTGCTGCCATAGAGCGTTGTGAGATGCCCGAACTTGAGCCATCTTATCGTGCCACACAGTTGCGCGAGGAGGTTAATCGTGGTCTCACAGTTGAGATGGCAATGCACGAGGCACAGCGTTGTCTCGACTGTCCCAATCCCACCTGTATGGAGGGCTGTCCCGTTAGCATTAAGATTCCTTCGTTTATAAAGAATATTGAGCGTGGCGAGTTTGGCGCCGCTGCAAAGGTGCTTAAGATGACAAGCTCGCTGCCTGCTGTGTGTGGTCGCGTTTGTCCTCAGGAGAAGCAGTGTGAGTCGAAGTGTGTGCATCTGAAGATGGGTCACAAGGCTGTGGCTATTGGTGCACTTGAGCGTTTCGCTGCCGACTATGCTCGCGAGAATGGTCTTAACGAGATTCCGGCCGTTGCTCCCTCTAATGGAATAAAGGTTGCTGTGGTGGGCTCGGGCCCTGCGGGATTGTCGTTTGCCGGCGATATGGCTAAGCTCGGTTACTCGGTTACAGTATTTGAGGCGCTTCACGAGATTGGTGGTGTGCTTAAATATGGTATCCCTGAGTTCCGTCTGCCCAATGCTATCGTAGAGACCGAAATTGAGACTCTGCGCAAGATGGGCGTTGAGTTTGTCAAGGATTGCGTGATTGGAAAGACTCTCTCTATTAAACAGCTCGAGGAAGAGGGCTTCAAGGGTACATTCGTTGCTTCGGGTGCCGGATTGCCTAACTTTATGAATATCCCCGGCGAGAACTCTATAAATATTCTCTCGTCGAATGAGTATCTGACACGTGTGAACCTTATGGATGCGTCGAACCCCGATAGCGATACTCCTATGCACATTGGCAAGCGTGTTGCGGTCGTTGGTGGTGGTAACACAGCAATGGACTCGGTGCGCACAGCACTTCGTCTGGGTGCCGAGAAGGCAATGATTATCTACCGTCGTAGCGAGGCCGAGATGCCTGCGCGTCTCGAAGAGGTTAAGCACGCAAAGGAGGAGGGTGTTGAGTTTCTCACTCTGCATAATCCCATCGAGTACATTGCCGACGAGAAGGGCTGTGTTAAGCAGATTGTATTGCAGAAGATGGAGCTTGGCGAGCCGGACGCTTCGGGACGTCGTTCGCCTGTGCCTGTAGAGGGTGCTATTGAGACTATTGATATTGATATGGCAGTAGTAAGTGTCGGCGTTGCTCCCAATCCTCTTGTTCCTACATCGGTTGAGGGGCTTGAGCTTGGTCGCAAAAATACTATTGCAGTGAACGAGAAGATGCAGTCGTCTATTCCCACAATCTTTGCCGGTGGTGATATTGTGCGCGGTGGAGCTACTGTTATTCTTGCAATGGGTGACGGACGCAAGGCTGCTGCCTCTATGCACGAGATGCTGAGCAAATAAACAGCTATTTACATAATAATATGGTTCAAGTGCCGACAGTTTCAGAATGTCAGCACTTGAACTTTTTTTTGTTCTTTTGTAAAGTGGCGCAAAACTGCTGTCTGGAGCACTCTTGACGCTATCTTTTCTCCTTTTTTATCTTTGTGAGATGCTGCTGTGGATGGTTTTAGAACAAAAAAACAAAAAAAAAGAATAAAAAAACTATTTTTTGCTTGTTGTGTTGTTTTAATGCTTATATTAGCCATTGCGAAAGGGTTGCAGGGTATATCACTTTGGTACTGTTTCGCTACTTTGAATAACAAAGTGCAACTGATTAACTGATTTTAAAAACTAACTGAGATGAAGACACGTCTTGAACACGATTCATTAGGCGAGATTCAAGTTCCCGCTGATGCTTATTATGGAGTGCAAACATTGCGAGCCATTGAGAATTTTCACGAGATAAGCGGTATCACTATAAGCGATCACCCTTATTATGTTAAGGCATTGGCACAGGTAAAATGGGCCGCTGCTCACGCTAATATGGAGCTTGGCACATTGGATGCTACAATTGGTAATGCCATTAAGGCTGCCTGTGAGGAGATAATAGGAGGTGCTTTGGTCGACCAGTTCCCCGTTGACCTTATTCAGGGAGGTGCCGGTACATCTACCAATATGAATATAAATGAGGTTGTGGCTAACCGTGCGTTGGAGATTCTTGGACACGAGAAGGGCGAGTATCAGTATTGCCACCCAAATGACCACGTGAACCTTTCACAATCGACAAATGACGCTTATCCCACATCGTTTAAACTCTGTTTCATCTATCACAACGATGACCTTGTAAAGGAACTTGGACGACTGGTTGCTTCGTTCCGTGCTAAGGGTAAGGAGTTTGACGGTATCTTGAAGATGGGTCGCACACAGCTGCAGGATGCTGTTCCTATGACTCTGGGACAGGAGTTCGAGGCGTTTGCAGCTACATTGGAAGAGGAGATTGCCCGTCTTAACGAGGCTGCTAAATTGTTCCTCGAGGTCAATATGGGTGCTACAGCCATTGGTACAGGTATCAACACCGAGCCAGGTTATGCCGAGGCTTGCGTTAAGGCTCTTGCTGGTATTACAGGTCGTGACTTTGTTCTTGCAAGCAACTTGGTTGAGGCTACTCCCGATGCCGGTTCATCGGTAATGTACTCATCGGTACTCAAACGTATGGCTGTTAAGCTATCGAAGATTTGTAACGACCTGCGTCTCTTGTCGAGCGGTCCTCGTTGCGGTCTGAACGAGATTAATCTGCCTCCTATGCAGCCCGGTTCAAGTATTATGCCCGGAAAGGTTAATCCTGTAATCCCAGAGGTGGTGAACCAGATATGTTTCAGCGTAATAGGTAATGACCTTACTGTTACCTTTGCAGCCGAGGCTGGTCAGTTGCAGTTGAACGTGATGGAGCCTGTGCTTGTTCACTCAATAATATCATCTATAAGAATGTTGCTCAAGGGTATGGCTCGCCTGAGAACTCTTTGTGTCGATGGTATTACTGCCAATGAGGGCCACTGCCGTGAATTGGTTATGGGTAGCATTGGTATTGTAACTGCTCTTAATCCTACGTTGGGTTACGAGAACTCGGCGAAGATTGCCAAGAGAGCACTCAAGGAGAATCGCAGTGTCTATGACCTTGTTCTCGAGGAGAATCTTCTTACTAAAGAGGAACTCGACGAACTGTTGCGTCCCGAGAATATGATTGCTCCGCATAAGTTCTATGCTAAGAAATAAAATGCTGACAAACAGTATATAATCTTGATTATTTAACGAAACGAAATACTCTTTAAGTTATAGTAATTAAGTAAAGTTTAAATCTAACAAAACCTTTCGGCCTCGTCAGTAGTGATACTCGCGAGGTCTCTTTTTTTAGTTTTGCGTTACATATAGAAACTGTTTAAATTCTTTAAAAAATATTATTGGTGCCCGGTAAAACTTTTTCAGTCTCTCATTTAGAAGCTGTTTAAATTTAAAATTAAAACAGTTTATTAGGCTCTGTTAATAAAAAAGGTCGTATATTTACCAATCATTTAGAAACTATTTGAATATATGAGAAGAAAATCTGACCTTTTGTCTAAAATAGCTCTTTGGGCGCTCCTCTGTTTGGTTACCGCTTGTAGTGGCGGCGGTAAAAGTGATGTTGTGGCATTGGTCCCCGATATTCCGACTGCTGTACCAGAGATTTCGGGTGATGTGAAATTGAATTTAAAAAGTTTTCCTACACTTGTCGAGGT
>JAGCKB010000307.1 GCA_017647725.1 Bacteroidaceae bacterium | reverse complement strand
TTATTCTCTATTTTTATTTATATTTTTATTCTTTTAGATTGGTGAAGATTGTTAAAAAAGTTATCCTCGTCATCTTCCATCAGTTAGCAAAAAGTTAATAATACAATACCTCCACCCTTGTTACAGGATGGAGGCATTTGTCAATATGTAAGTAAGAATTTACTTAACTAATACCTTTGCCTTCGGTGCCGGGTTGTTTGGGAGTTACTTTTGCAAACGTATCGGACAAAGCAATGATTCGGGCGATTACAAATCGCCCCTACTATCCGCGGAGATATAAACACTTTATACCCATTAATAAAACTCATTGCGCGTAGGGGCGATTTTTAATCGCCCGCAACAGTTGCGTAGAGAGTTACTTTGTCTCTACTCTACCCTATAACCCACCGGATAAAAAAATGCCGCCCTTTTGAAAGGACGGCATTATAGCTTATATCGCAGTAGGATATTACTTAACCTTGTCAACGATAGCCTTGAAAGCTGCGGGGTTGTTCATAGCGAGGTCGGCAAGAACCTTACGGTTAATCTCGATACCTGCTTTGTGAAGAGCACCCATAAGCTGTGAGTATGACATACCCTCGAGGCGTGCAGCAGCGTTGATACGCTGAATCCAAAGTGCACGGAACTCACGTTTCTTGTTACGACGGTCGCGGAAAGCGTATGTAAGACCCTTCTCCCAAGTATTCTTGGCAACTGTCCACACATTTTTACGGGCACCGAAGTAACCTCTTGTCAAACCTAAAATTTTCTTTCTTCTTGCTCTTGAAGCAACGTGATTTACTGATCTTGGCATAGTTTTAATTCTTTTGAATGTTAGCGCCGCCATTCGCGGACTTTCGGGCGTGGATAGCCCTCGGCTAAAAACATTCGGTTAATAATTCTTTTACTTAACGCAGTGACAACAGTTCCTTAACACTCTTTACGTTGGCAGATGAGAGAGTTGTGAAGTGAACAAGGTTTCTCTTCTGCTTCTTTGTCTTCTTAGTCAGGATGTGACTGTGATAAGCGTGTTTTCTCTTGATTTTACCCGTTCCGGTAAGAGCGAATCTTTTTTTGGCACCGGAGTTAGTCTTTACTTTTGGCATTGTTAAAAAATTAATTGATTAGTATTATTACGGCAACGTACTATACAACGTTACTCGCTTTTCTCATTTTCATTTTTGGGAGCCTCGGGCTTGGGCTGCGCTGGCTTCTCCTTTTTCACAGGAACAGCTTTCTTGGGAGCCACCATAATTGTCATACGCTTACCCTCGAGCAGAGGCATCATCTCCAATTTTCCATACTCCTCAAGATCTTTCGCGAAACGCAGAAGCAGAATTTCGCCCTGCTCCTTGAAAAGTATCGAGCGACCCTTGAAGAATACGTATGCTTTTACCTTATCACCATCCTGCAAGAAGCCAATCGCGTGTTTCAGTTTGAAGTTGTAATCGTGATCGTCGGTCTGAGGGCCGAAACGAATCTCTTTTACATCAATCTTCACCTGCTTTGCCTTCTGCTCCTTCTGACGCTTTTTGAGCTGATAAAGGAATTTTGAATATTCAATAAGGCGGCACACCGGCGGAACTGCTGTGGGCGAAATTTCCACAAGGTCAACACCTCTCTCCTCTGCCATACGCAGAGCTTTTGATGTGGGAAGTACCATTGACTCTATGTCATCGCCTACGATACGTACCTCGTTCACGCGAATCTGTTCGTTTACACGATACTGATTCTTCAGATTGTCGTTCTTCATTCAGAAAATTGATAAGTTTCTTTCTAAGTTTTTACTATTTTTCACTTAATGCGGCGCAAATTTAGCATTTATTCTTCAAACAGAGAAGAGGTTTGCCATTTTTTTTCGCGCTACATCTGTTTTTTTCAATAAATTATGGAGAAAAACGCGTTTTTCTCCATAATTATAGATTTTGATTATACAAACTACATAAAAAGAGTTATGCTTTACTCGCTAACCTCTACTTTACGTATTCTCTTTGTGCGAATCTCCTCGCAAATCTGAGCCACAAAGTCGGCAATAGGCTTAACACCCTCGTCGCCTGCAAAGCGGCTGCGCACTGCAACTGTGCGAGTCTCCTCCTCTTGCTGTCCAAGAACAAGCATATAGGGTACGCGGTTGTTACGTGCATCGCGAATCTTGTAGCCAATTTTCTCGGAACGATTGTCGACGTGCACAAGCACACCGTTGCGTTTAAGCTCGGCTGCGACCTCGTAGGCATAGTCGCCATACTTCTCCGAGATAGGCAATATGCGCACCTGTTCGGGACACAACCAAGTGGGGAATTTACCTTCGTATTTCTCTATGAGCCAAGCGAGAGTACGCTCGTAGCAACCCATACTTGTACGGTGAATGATGTAAGGACGTACCTTCTCACCATTCTGGTCGACATAATACATATCGAACTGTGCTGCAAGCAGAGCATCCCACTGAACGGTAATCATCGTATCCTCCTTGCCATATACGTTCTTGGCATTTATATCCACTTTAGGTCCATAGAAAGCAGCACCACCGGTCTCCTCGACAAAGGGAATTTCAAGCTCGTTGAGCATCTGACGTATGTGCTCCTGGGTCTCTTCCCACACCTCGGCCTCGCCAATGTATTTCTTACGGTTCTCGGGGTCCCATTTTGCAAGAACGTATGTAACGTCGTTCTGTAAGCCGAGTGTCTCCATTACGTGCTTTGCAAGAGCAAGACAGTTCTTGAACTCCTCGACCATTTGGTCGGGGCGCACGATAAGGTGTCCCTCACTGATGGTAAACTGGCGTACGCGTGTGAGTCCGTGCATCTCTCCCGAATCCTCGTTACGGAACAGTGTCGATGTCTCACTGTAGCGCAGGGGCAGGTCGCGATAAGAGTGATGTGTTGCCTTATATACATAATATTGGAAAGGACAAGTCATAGGACGCAAAGCAAACACCTCTTTGTCGTTCTCCTCATCGCCAAGCACAAACATACCCTCTTTATAATGGTCCCAGTGTCCCGAGATTTTATAGAGGTCGCTCTTGGCCATCAAAGGAGTCTTTGTACGAGTGTAACCCCACTCGTTATCCTCAAGGTCCTCGATCCAACGCTGCAATGTCTGCACAATCTTTGCACCCTTAGGCATAAGCAGAGGCAGTCCCTGACCTATAACATCTACTGTGGTAAAAAGTTCCATCTCACGACCAATCTTGTTGTGGTCGATATTCTTTATATGCTCGAGATGTGCAAGATAAGCCTCAAGTTCCTCTTTGCTGAAGAATGCTGTTCCGTAGATACGCGAAAGCGAGGCATTATTCTTGTCGGCACGCCAATAGGCTGTAGATGTAGAGAGCAGTTTAAAGCCCTTGATAAGTCTTGTATTAAGGAGGTGAGGCCCCATACACAGGTCGACAAAATCATCTTGTGTATATATTGTTATTCTCTCACCCTCGGGGATTGCGTCAATAAGTTCAAGTTTATAAGGCTCGCCCTTCTGCTTCATAAGTTCGATAGCCTCCTCGCGAGAGATAACCTTTCTCTCGATACGGGGGTTAGACTTAATAATCTTCTTCATCTCCTTCTCAATAGCATCGAGATTCTCTTTTGTAAAGGGAGGGCAATCAAAGTCATAGAAGAAGCCATTCTCAGTAGCCGGACCGATTGTAACCTTTGCATCAGGGAAGAGGTGTTTCACAGCCTCGGCCATAATATGTGTGGCAGTGTGACGAAGCACGTGCAGTGCATCTTTCTCCTCTATTGAAACAAGCTGCGCCTCGCAACCGTCGGCAGGGACATCGCGAAGGTCGATGATAGCACCATCGACACGTGCAGCAACTACAGTATTAAGTATCTTAGGGTCAATCGAAGATACAAGTTCTATAAACGATTTTCCCAAGTTCTCGGCGCCAAATTCGTGTACGGCACCCTGTGGCAATGCAATCTTTATCATAGTAAAAATATTTTTATTCTTAATAATTATTGTGCTTTTCTTATAAAGCGGCGCTAAGATAATAAATTATTTGCGTAAATGGTTGAATATATATTATTTTTATCTCTTTTTCGGGATATTGAATAAAAATTGACACATAGAGAGAGCATCTTATTCCTGTCCCGAGAAACGTTTGATAACATTATAAGCCGAATAGATACCAAGCTCGCCCGCCTTGCCCAAGTCGGCAATACCGTCCAGTGTCTGTCCCAAATAGATTTTTGCAAGCCCTCTATTGTAGTAAGCTTCGGCAAGTTTATCATCCAGTTCAAGCGCTTTTGTGTAATCGACCACCGCCGATTTAAAATCACTTAACTTTGCCGATACATTGGCGCGGTTATAATAGGCGTATGCAAAATCGGGCATCTCGGCAATAACCATATCAAGGTCATTTCTTGCTATACGATAATCGATATTAGGCAGTGCATTCTCACTTGCAACCACATACGTGCCATCGGCAGCCACCCTATTCACGCTCTGCGACTCAAGCAACTTGGCTCGCACCGTGGCACGAATGAAATAGACAAGCCACATATCACCGTCGAGCGTCAGCGCTGCATCAAGATCATTTAGAGAAGCTGTGAAATCCTGAACAAGATAGAAATCCAAGGCTCTTGCCAGACGATAGCTTAGCACATCGGGGAATTCGGCGATATTCTTCGAGTTAATATCGATACCGGTAAAATGTCTATCGACCTCGTTGCTGCTCAACGCTCTCTCGTCATTGGTCAGCAGTACGCTTTGCAGCAACAGCCCCGACTGAACAAGGTCGTTAATAGGCTTATAGTAGTGAATGTAATTACTAAATTCTCGCGGACGCTCGTAATATGTTACTGCAAACATAGGCAATAGTTCTATCTCTACGTTACGGTTCTGCACTTTGCCTCTATAGGCTGTTACATACTGTCTGCCCGGCTCGTCATCAGCCACAACCATTTTATTGTAGTTCTTCACATTGCGGTCGGAACGACGACGCACCTTCTCGCTGTTATCAGGCAGAGTATCGGTGTCGGCTGTTGCCTGCCCAAGCCCACTCTTCAGATGATACTGCAAAAGCCACATATCATCGGCCTCGGCACCTTTTTTGTCGCCTATCTTACGTCGTGCCTCGGCACGGCAGTGGTAGCCATACTCGAAATTAGGAAAATCCTCCAGTACGCGGGTTATATCCTCTATTGCACCCTCATAATCACCCGTATTACTTTTGAGAATGGAACGATTGAAGCGCGCCATAGCATTGTCGGGGTCAATATCCAGCACCTTGTCAAAATCCTCTATAGCACGGTTATCATCTCCCAACTGCATACGCAGAAGACCACGGTTATAATAACCATAGAAATTATCGGGATCGACATACAGGGCAAGGTCGTAGTCATCCATTGCCCCACTCAAGTTATTACGATAATAGCGTATGAGCGCACGGTTCAGATAGTTACCGCTGCGTCCCGGCATAAGCTCTATGGCTCGATCGATACTCTCCTCGGCCTCTTCGTATCTCTCCTTATCACACAACAGCATAGAGCCGAGTGAATACAATTCGGGCGAATACTTATCGCACTTGTAAGCCTCGGTCATCATACGCCTAACCATAACAGAGTCCTCTTGCTTTATCGCCACCTGCGTACGCATAAGGTAGGCATCGACATTGCGTGGA
>JAGCKB010000306.1 GCA_017647725.1 Bacteroidaceae bacterium | reverse complement strand
TTGAACGAGTAGTTGAAAGCCTTTGGTGACTTCTCACCGAAATTCTCATAAATCTCGGTTGGAAAAAAGGGTTTCCAATTAGCACCATTCTTACCAATCTTTTTATTGAAATCGGCAGCCCACGAAGGGAATTTTCCATAGTAGGTCGAACTGCACCAGAATCCTGTGTCATCGTTCTTCCACAGAACAACATCGGCCGCGTGTCCACCTGCCATAACTGCGACATCGCAATCGGGAGCAATGGCACAAACCTGAGCTTTATTACGTGTGGCACGTTTCATCTCATCGGGAAGAGTCAGCGACCTTAATTTAGCCGGTGAAGCCGATTTATTGGTATATAATCCCTTGTAACGACTATCGTCGGTGCAGTTGACAAGACGTAAGGAACTGCGGTCGAGCCACTGCCCTGCAACAATTCCACTTACATAAGGATAGGTACCCGACATCAATGTTGCCGTTGCCGAGGCGCGGTCGATATGTTCATAGGCATAATAGGCATTAGAGTAAAGACGTCCCTCATTCATAAGACGTTTAAAACCCTTTTCGCCATAGAGTCCACTAAATTCATAGAGAAAATCACTGCGAAGCTGGTCGACATTTATAGATAATACCAACCTTATATTACCATCTCCTTTCTCCTTTGCCACTGCCGAGAGAAGCGAAATTAACAAAAAAATCAAAGTACATCCAATGCGCATATCTTATCTTTATATATATAAAAAAGTGAACGAATAATAACTGTTATTGCACATATATAAATAGGTACAGGGAAACACTGCGGCAACAGAGGTGATGCCACAATGAACAACGCAGGCATTATAACCTGAATCCACATAAAGCCCATTGAGGCACCTTTTCCAATGCGATAGAGCAAAATAGGCAACAGCACAAAAGGCAGCGGATTGAGCCATAGCAGCAACCAATTGCAATCTACCGCAGGATGCTGCGAGAAAAGCACCATAAAAAGCAATACCGTGCCCGAGATTGCCTGCATCAGCATCAACAGCATATCCCACAGCCAAAAAGTACGTCCCGAACGGCGCTCACACAGCATCACTACAAGAGTAAATAACAATAGCAGCAACGACACATTAAAAGGCGTCAGATTATTTCTGCTTGTTACCCGTTTCTCGGGTAACAAAAGTTCGTGCTGCTTGGCAACAAGTCGCCTTGCCGAGTCACCAGTAGTAATAGTGGCATCGGCAAACTCACGCATAAGCACAAAGGGTGCAAACTGCGCACCGCTGCGCTTGGCAATTTTATCAGCAGGGGCACCAAGCAATAAATCCATTCCAAACTGATACCACTCATTCGCAGTTGTATGAATATGCACTATATCGCGGAAAGAGAGAGAGTCGCCAACCGAAGAAGTTGCGTAAGAAATTTTCTCTCCAACCGCTTCTAATATCTTGTCGCGCGCCTTTGTAGTACAGTTGTTGAACAGGAAATTATAGCGGTAGACACGGTTCTTTGGCAGGGAGTTTGTTGCAAGCGCCTCGATTATCCTGTTTTTTTGCAGTGAATCGAGAGCAAGAACCTGCTCGGTTACTCCCGAACCACGTATCCCATACTCGGCAATAAAATATTGAAAATCGACACACCCAAGCAGATAATCGGTCTCGCCACGTACGAATCGCCACACAAAGTTTGGCTCGTCGAAACTAAAAAGACCGTAGTTAAAGACTACATCCACCCCACGCGCAGGATCGGTAACACGTATAGCAGTATGTCCAAACAATTCATAGACCTGCTCACCGGGTGAGCAGGTCAGAAGCGATATCTCTCTCTTGTCTTCGGCCAATGCGCACAATGGCAGTAAGAGGAATAAAAGAACAAATTTCTTCATATATTCGTTGCCTCAATCAACTATTTTTTTATAAATACCTTCTTTCCATCCACAATATAAATACCGCTGCCCGAGACACTTTCAATGCGATTGCCGCCCAGGTCGAAAACAGTGCGTGTTTTCAAGGAGTCGGCATCGACACTCTCTATAGCGGTCGTCTTTCCCTCGGGATAACATATTATGTCACGACCATTGATATCATATAGCACACCATCCTTCGATAAGAAATGTTTACTACCATTCTCGACAAGAATCTCGAAAAGGTTGCTGCAACCTACAAATGGCTTGGGAGCATCACCCGAACGCAACTCGAAGAGGTTTATGTCTATTCCCTTAGGCATTGCCGTAGAGAATGAGAAGATGTTTGACAGTGACAGCGATACCTCTTTGCAACCAACAACGCCGTTGGCATTTATTACCTCTATCGATAGTGTGCCGGCACCATCGTTCTCGACATTTATGTCGAAAGCAGTACCGGGAGCTATTGTGCAGTTACTGTTATCAAGGGCATACTCGGTGCTTCCACCAATCTTCATAACAATATTACCTGCCTTGGCAAGGTATATTTGGAATCCTCCTTTGTAGCTCTCGCCCAAAGGCTCCTCGCCTGTGGCAAGAAGTCCCGAACCCCACTGATTATAGGTGCTGCCATCGGTGAACATCTTCAGCGATAGAGTCCAGGATTTCTTTGGGGGCAGCGAGCTTTTTAATTTATACACCTGCACCTCACCGTTACCCGTAATGGATGTTTTTGCCACTATGTTGTTAGTAACAAACCTAAGTGTTGCCGGCAAAGTTATCGATGTAAGAGATTTCACACCGTTGAAAAGACCATTTGCAAACCCAACGATTGTATATTCGCTATCGCCAATAGTCACTTTTGAGGGAATAACAAGATTACCACTGCCTTTTGTAATTATGCTTGTGAGGGTTATCTCTTTGTTTTCGGTCTCGTAACCAAATTCCCAATTATCAATCACGAGACCTTTGTGAAAAACCGCGGTAAACTCACCATCCTCAACAGCATACATTTTGAACTCGGGTTGAGTACTTACCACACGGCCGTAACGGTCTTTCCAGCAGACAAACTGCGCAGTGCCAATGGGACGGGCAATGAGACGCATCAACATTCCCGAAGCCACAGAGATTCCGCTACCTGTATTCTCACCTATCTGTCCGTCAAGTTCCATAGACGCCTGACCCCACTGTTCGTTATTCGACTTTATTGTAACGAGCGAAGCCGTCTCGGGATACTCGCCTACGTTAAGTACAATCTCGTATATCATACGATTGGCATCGGCTTTGGCAGGGAACGCCTTAGTTTTGTTGTCGAATCCCTCTTTCCAGGCACCATCAAATCGAATACGCATATGGGTAATTCCAAGAGGTATTTCATAGGGAAGAAGAACATTTATAGTACCCTCGGACACTGCAGTACTCTGGGCACCCTTTGTTCCAAGCACCTTTACAAGCTCGCCCTCATCATCGAAGTCACCATCGGCATTAAGGTCGATATATGCCGATAGACAGCAGTATTTGAGACCATTGCTTGCGGGGTCGTTCCACTTAATATCAAAACTGCTGCCACGAGCAACGTTTACAATGCCGGGAACTACGTTAAAGAGCTTAGAGGGACACTCCTGCGCCTCATATATCTTCACCTCCTCTTTGTTATATCGTTTTATCGAAATGAGCTCGGCATACTGCGCAAAGCTCTTTATATCGCCCATATCGGACAAATCCTCGCCTGGTACACCCCATTTGTTCACAACAAACTGGGCTGTAAAGGTAGCGGTCTCCTTACCATAATAGGTGTAGGGATTCTCGTTGCTTACAGCATTACCCCTTGCATCGACCCAACGGTAGAAGTCGTAACCTGCATTTGCCTTTGCCGACATTGTAACAGGATTGGTATTTGTAACCGATAGAGGCTCGCTGCCCTCAATTGAAACTGTTCCGTTGCCATCGGTTGCAACAGTAACGGTGCGAGGCTCGGTAATCTTCTCACGAATAGCCACCTTAAATGTAAGGATAGTCTTGTCGGAGAGCGTTGCAACAGCCTTCACCGTACCAATGGAGGCATCGGCAGGCAGCTGAACAGAGGCATTTACGCGTGTCGTAACACGGTAAGCCCCTTTTGTCTTAATCTTTATTACACCATTCGCACCACGAGAACCCCATATTGCGCACGATGCAGCATCCCTGAGTATCTCTATGCTCTCGATATCGTCGGGGGTAATCGATAGAATATCCGCTAATTGTATGTGGTCAAGAGATGAGTAGTCGATAGACTTGCCTACAGGAATATCGATTATATAGTCGTTAACAACGATAAGAGGCTCGTCGTTATCATTGATAGTTGAGCTACCACGCAAACGCATCTGAGACTCCGTCGCATTGTCCACAACAGTAAGTTGCTCATCGCTACTTACTCCCTGGTCGCCATTAAGGTCAATCCATAGCGACTCGAGCTTCACACCCTCTTTTAACTCTCTTATGGGTAGTCGATACTCCTCGCCACGATAAGCCTCGTCGGTTACCACAGCCGAAGCATCACGTGTGACGCCGTAAGGGAAATAGTAGCTACCACCAAGAACACCAAAATAGTTGTTAAAGGTAGCTTTTGCTGTAGCCACAGCGTCGGCACCCGAGACAGTATTGTCATACACATAATCGGTGAAATTGAGTGTCCAGGGGCGCTCAAAGGCAGTGAACCAACCACCCGAAGGAGCTGCACCATTATTTTCGAAGAACATTTTCCAACGCTGGTAGTGATAATCCTTTATAAGTCCCGCCCAGCAACGGTTAGAGTAATCGTGCAGATTACTGTCGGTCTTAGACCAAACGGTAATTTGTGTTCGAGCATTCCACTCCATCCAGTTCTTATCGGCAACCGTTGTACCCTCGGCCTCGTCGGTAACGTCACGAGCCATAGTGGTCCAACGACCAAGAGTAAAATTAGTATCGGCCGATAGCAATGTATCAACATCGAGCATCAGTTGCAGAAACAGTTTATACAGACGCTCATACTCGGCTGTATCGCGCTTGTTATAGGCTTTTTTAATTTCGGGCAACAAATAGTAGGCAAAGTCTACCATCGACTGACGCACAACATCCACCACATCGTAGCTGTAATTAGCCATAGATGTTTGCGGTACATTCTGCAACGAAAGAAGCAGGTCGGCAGCATTCAAGACATCCTGAACATCCCAATAGATAGCCGACTTACTCCAGCTTGATACGCTGTTTACCGTCCAGGCCGGACGAGCCAGAATTACAGGCTCGGTAGTTCCCTGCTGGCCATCGACGGTACAGTTGTGTACCGAGTTAAGCAGTTTTACCCAAGCAGCGTGTGCATCCTTTGAGTCGATTCCGTAGCGGTTATAAGCGTATGTACGCAACCACTCCTCGGGAGCAGGTTCCTCGGCTCTCCAGGGGAGTTCAAAAAGCATATCATAGAGCATTGGATTAGTCTCGATGCCCTCAGGGGTAGCACCCACTCCACGCATATTGCCTTTTTTAAGAGCTGCATAATATCCGCTGATAGTCTTTGCCACACGTCCGTGCAGACCTGTGCGACCACCGAAATTATGCAACATACAGTAGATAAAATCGTGTCCTGCATAGTGATTGCCACTCCAATTGGGATTACCGTCTGAGAAAAGGTCAAGAGCAACGAAACGGTCGGGATTTTCAAGAGGAACCGATGCAAAGGCTGTTGCATTGGGCAGATTCTGCCAATACTGAACCACCCACTTTGGTTTCTCAATTCCAAGCGCCTTGAGCTCGTCGGCTGTCATTGCATAATCGTCCATCGCCTTCATAACACCGTTATACACTGACTTTATGCTCACCTGTCCTGTAGGCACACCACCCTCGTGGAATGGGTCCATACTGTAGAACTCCGATGTACCCATCAGTTTCTTAAGATGGCGATAATATAGTTCGGACATATATCCGAAATTCTTTGTATCGGCAGGACTAAGAATATCTGGGCGGGTGTATCCGCCTGCCCAAGTACCCGATTCAATAATATTCCAGGTAGGTTTCTTTACTCTCATGCTATTGGGAACCATACCACTATATCCGGGCAATACAGGCTTCATACCATACTCGCGCATTGCAGCAAGAATTTGACGGCATAGGTTCCCCTGACGCTCATACCACCAATCGGGGTTACCTTTCATTCCTGCGCCTGTTCCGCCCCAACCCTCAAGGTTATTCATTGCGAACCACGCCATAAATCCGGGACCGGCCACAAACTCGTTTATTTCGGACTTCGAATAGCCAATCTCGGTAAGAACGTCACGCCATACAGTCTCAAGACCCACAAGCACCAACGGCATATTATAACCGTGCATAGCCATCCAGTCGACCTCTTGCTGCCAACGCTCCCAAGTCCAGAAAGCCATTGAATAGGAGAAAGTACAGTAATTTAGGTAATAACGATAATCGGCACTGCACCTATGCACCTCGTCATTGGCAGGCACAGGCAACTGCACTGCCGAGAGATTGGCTGTCATACAGTTCCACGTA
The DNA here is from genome assembly GCA_017647725.1 of Bacteroidaceae bacterium. GTDB lineage: Bacteria > Bacteroidota > Bacteroidia > Bacteroidales > Bacteroidaceae > HGM04593. The sequence continues at coordinate 1,562 of JAGCKB010000306.1, read as the reverse complement.
AGATTAACGTGGGCATAATGATTGAGATACCAATTTATACCCGTTGTAACAGCCAACGTATTATTACCCTTTATGCAAGGCTTCCCATCGCGACCGGTAATAACAAATAGGTCGCAGCCATCGGTCGACAAGTTCTCATCGACAACTGTAACAAAAAGTTCCGATGCCCCTTTGCCGCCAATACGGTCGAGCATATCACTTATAGCCTTCGGATTCACAACCTCACCGGCTGTCGATGTTAGCGCAAAAAGCAACATCACGAAAACTCCTAAAACACTTTTTCTCATATTTAAAAAATATACTATTATTATCTGAGCACAAAAATATATAAAAATAACAGAAAAGCAATGCCTTTATAAAAGATAGAAAGTCTGATTTCATTTTTACAGTAAAAATATCGTAAAAACAAATAATTTGAGCTATCTTTGTGGGGTTTTTCCAAAAAAATGGTAATTTGTATCTTATAATTGACATCGGTAATAACAGCACAAAGTATTTTCTCTTCGGCAAGGAGAGCATTATACTACACGGAAGGCGCGCCGTCGGCAGTTTCGATTTTATAAACGAATATGCCCGGCAATTCGATGTTGATGGAATCATCGTCTCATCGGTAGTATCGCTTGACGATGAAGCCAAAGAACTTATTAATAGAACCTGTGAGCACGTTATATGGTTCGACAACAACACACCTATGCCCATTGAGATTGATTACCGCACGCCCAAGACATTAGGTTCCGACAGGTTAGCAGCTGCTATTGGAGCAATGGAGCAGGCTCCCGGCCGAAACATTCTTGTAATTGATGCCGGTAGCGCCATTACAATAGACTTAATCGACAGCAAGGGGCATTTTCGTGGTGGAAACATATCGCCCGGAGTAAGAATGCGCCTGACAGCACTGCACCAATATACAAGTCGCCTGCCACAAGTAGATAAAGAGGGAGAAATTCCCACATTCGGTTACGACACCGAGACAGCTATCCGCAGCGGAGTGATACGTGGTATCTGCCACGAAATTGAGGGCTATATTGCCGAGATTAAGGAGGTTTTTCCCGATGTTTTGGTTTTTTTAACGGGCGGCGACGAAAAAATGTTGATTGATAAGATAAAAAGTCCCATCTTTGCAGACAAATACTTAGTAGCAAAGGGGCTTAATAAAATTTTAAAAGAGAATATATGCTGATTATGGCAATAAATAAAAGACTACTATCAATTCTATCGGCCTTAATGATGGCTGTGGCGCTGTTTGCCGATAATGGCGTAAACTCGCCATACTCTCGTTTTGGTCTTGGCACACTGAGCGACCAGAATTTGGCCATAAACCGTCAGATGGGTGGTTTGGGTTATGCTTTGCGCGACTCGAAATACATCAATCTGCTTAACCCTGCATCACTTGCCCAGGCCGACACTCTTACAATGCTTTTCGAAGCAGGCTTCTCATTACAGAATGTCAACTTCAAAGAGAACGGACAAAAGATAAATGCACACAATGGCAGTTTCGACTACATTGCAATGAAATACCGTATTCGCAATGGTTTGGGAATGAGCATAGGCGTTCTCCCCTA
>JAGCKB010000305.1 GCA_017647725.1 Bacteroidaceae bacterium | reverse complement strand
GTGCTCATTACCTCGGTTGCGTGCGATTGCAAATCGCCCCTACACGCAATGAGCTTTAATAATTAATATAAAGTGTTTATTTCCTCGCGGACATTAGGGGCGATTTTTAATCGCCCGAATCATTGCTTTAACCGAAACAGCTGCAAAAGTAACTTCCAGATAAACAGCTATGTAAAAAAATATGATGGCCCCCGAAAGGGAGCCATCATAATAATTCAAATAGCTAATTAACGAAATTAAGCGTTTACCTTAGCCATGTGAGCGATGAGGTCGAGAACCTTGTTTGAGTAACCGATCTCGTTGTCATACCAAGATACAACCTTTACGAATGTATCGGTAAGAGCGATACCAGCCTTAGCATCGAAGATAGATGTACGAGTGTCACCCAAGAAGTCTGAAGAAACTACAGCATCCTCTGTGTAACCAAGAACACCATTCAACTCACCCTCAGAAGCCTCCTTCATAGCTGCGCAGATCTCCTCGTATTTAGCGGGCTTAGCGAGGTTTACAGTAAGGTCAACTACAGAAACGTCCAATGTAGGAACGCGCATTGCCATACCGGTAAGCTTCTTGTTAAGCTCGGGGATAACCTTACCTACAGCCTTAGCAGCACCTGTTGAAGAAGGAATGATGTTACCAGCAGCGGCACGACCACCTCTCCAATCCTTTACTGAAGGACCGTCAACAGTCTTCTGTGTAGCAGTTGTAGAGTGTACAGTTGTCATCAAACCGTCAACGATGCCCCATTTGTCGTTCAATACCTTAGCGATGGGAGCCAAGCAGTTTGTTGTACAAGAAGCGTTAGAAACGAACTGTGTACCCTTAACGTATGTCTTCTCGTTAACACCGCAAACGAACATAGGAGTATCGTCCTTAGAGGGAGCTGACATTACAACGTACTTTGCACCAGCCTCGAGGTGAGCCTGAGCCTTCTCCTTTGTAAGGAAGAGACCTGTTGACTCAACAACGTACTCAGCACCTACTGCATCCCACTTAAGGTCAGCGGGGTTACGCTCTGCTGTTACGCGGATAGCCTTACCGTTAACGATAAGCTGGCTTTTCTCAACGTCAGCCTCGATAGTACCCTCGAAGATACCGTGCATTGTGTCATACTTAAGCATATAAGCCAAGTAATCTACGGGGCAAAGGTCGTTGATACCTACAATCTCAATGTCGTTTCTTGTCTGAGCGGCACGGAAAACGAAACGGCCGATACGGCCAAAACCGTTAATACCTACTTTTGTCATACTACTTTATTAATTTTAAAAAAAGGTTAATAAATATTCTTTAATATTTTATCCACAGTTGCAAGTATGCGCTGTTGAGCACGCAACCAACAATATTGCAGAAAGCATTACGAAGATTACAAACTTAGTTATTCTCATACTCTACTTTCCTAAATACTCTGCAAATTTAAAACATTCTTTTCACACTTGCAACACAATAATGAGGAAAATAGAGACCTGAAATAGAAAAAAACAGTCGCAGCGCAAAGAGCAAGAAAAATGTTATCCCAATATCAGAAAAACGCTTTATTCGTTTTGTGTTTCGCTCACTTTGTCTTATCTTTGCAAATATTTCTTACAAAAACAGAATTACAAAGAGGTTGTTGACTGCTACATTTATTCACCGAGAATAAAAAGCAGGAACTTATTTAGAGAGCAGTTATCTGTTTGCGAAGATAGGTTCTTCAAGGCAAGACGACCCTATATTAGTAGGATTTAATTTAAAACAAGATATTAAAATGGCAAAAAGCAAATTTCTTCAGGATTTCAAAGCCTTTGCAATGAAAGGCAATGTAGTTGATATGGCAGTCGGTGTTATCATCGGTGGTGCATTTGGTAAAATTGTAACATCGGTAGTAAACGACATCATAATGCCTCCCATTGGTCTTTTGGTAGGTGGTGTAAACTTCAAGGACCTCAAGTTGGTTATGAAAGAGGCCACAACAGCAGCCGACGGCACCGAGGTAGCAGCAGTAACACTTAACTATGGTAACTTTTTGCAGCAGACATTCGATTTCCTCATTATCGCCTTCTCAATTTTTGTAATGATTAAGCTCATTGCCAAGCTCACCGAGAAGAAAAAGAAAGAGGAGGCAGCACCCGCTCCTGCACCTGCTCCTGCACCCGAGCCCAGCGCCGAGGAGAAACTTCTTACCGAAATACGCGACCTCTTGAAAGAGAAGAAATAACACGCGCCCATAAGAATAAGAGTGAACCCATTCGCTCTTATTTTTATTATAAGTAGAAAAAATACACAACTAAACAAATAGAGTTATGAAACAGGATATGATTGTCATTCTTGACCTCGGCAGCCACGAGAACACAGTGCTTGCCAGAGCCATCCGTGCATTGGGAGTATACAGCGAGATTTACCCCCACGACATCACAGCAGACGAGTTGAAAGCCCTTCCCGGAGTAAAGGGTATCATCATCAACGGAGGTCCCAACAACATCATCGACGGTGTTAGCATAGATGTTAACCCCGAGATTTACAGTGCCGGCTTCCCCGTTATGGCAGCAGGTCACGATAAAGCACTTTGCGATGTTAAGCTTGCACAGTTCACCAACGACGAAGAGGCCATAAAAGAAGCAGTAAAATCATTCGTATTCGACACCTGCAAGGCCGAAGCAAACTGGAATATGACCAACTTTGTCAACGACCAGGTAGAGCTCATCCGTCGTCAGGTAGGTGACCGCAAGGTACTCCTCGCCCTCTCGGGAGGTGTAGACAGCTCGGTAGTAGCAGCACTTCTTCTTAAGGCAATCGGCAACAACCTTGTTTGCGTACACGTTAATCACGGACTTATGCGTAAGGGCGAGTCAGAGGCTGTTGTAGAGGTATTCCGCAACCAGCTATGCGCCAACCTTGTATACGTCGATGCTACCGACCGTTTCCTCGGCAAGCTCGAAGGCGTTGAGGATCCCGAGCAGAAACGTAAGATTATCGGCGGCGAGTTCATCCGCGTATTCGAGGAGGAGGCACGCAAGCTCGATGGAATAGAGTTCCTTGGCCAGGGTACCATCTACCCCGACATTGTAGAGAGCGGTACCAAGACAGCCAAGATGGTAAAATCACACCACAACGTAGGCGGTCTGCCCGAAGATATGCAGTTCGAGCTTGTAGAGCCCATCCGTCAGTTGTTCAAAGACGAGGTACGCGCCTGCGGTCTTGAGCTTGGCCTACCCTACGAGATGGTCTATCGTCAGCCCTTCCCCGGTCCCGGTCTTGGTGTACGTTGCCTTGGTGCAATCACACGCGACCGTCTCGAGGCAGTTCGCGAGTCGGATGCCATCCTACGCGAAGAGTTCGCAAAGGCAGGTCTCGACAAGAAAGTATGGCAGTACTTCACCGTAGTCCCCGACTTCAAGTCGGTAGGTGTACGTGACAACGCACGTTCATACGACTGGCCCGTAATTATCCGTGCCGTCAACACAGTAGATGCAATGACCGCCACCATAGAGCAGATAGATTGGGCAATCCTTATGAAGATTACCGACCGCATCCTTGCCGAGGTAAAGACCGTCAACCGCGTCTGCTACGATATGTCACCCAAACCCAGTGCCACTATTGAGTGGGAGTAAAAAACTGCGTTTTTTACGACTACAGAGCAACCTTTTGAGCAATTAGTCGCGTGCAGCACTGACGAAGATAGTGCCACGCGGGGTGCGATTGCCGCAGGCAACAAAAGGTTGGTCAATGGGAGTTGCCCGCAGGACAAACATTAAAAATAACAAACAACTTACAACCGCTTCAACATTTCATTATGTTGGGGCGGTTGCTCTTTACATATACTCTCCACAGAGCACAAGAAAGAGGAATACAAAGAGGTTATTTCATTCTTAAAGCGTGGCAACCTTTTGAGCAGTTAGTCGCACGTAGCACAGCTGAAAGTTGTGCCGTGCGGGATACGGTTGCCACGGGCAACATTGAAGCCCTCAATGGGATGGCCCCAAAGGGGACAAATACCCTACT
>JAGCKB010000304.1 GCA_017647725.1 Bacteroidaceae bacterium | reverse complement strand
TTACAAAAAAGACAACCGAAAGCAGCAGAATTAAAAGAGTTATAACCATAATATCCAATATATTAACAAATTAAAAGGAGATTTTCTGCAAAATAATTTTGCAAAATTACTAAAATTCAGCACCAATTCAAAATAAAATCAAACAACTATTATTAAACAAATAAAAATATTTAACAAAAGGAATAATACAGATAAAGACCTTAAAGCCCCTAAACACCTTAAAGAGCCATCGAGGTAATTTTTTCTTAAAAACACAAACAGTTTACAATAACAAAAAGAAGAAGACGTTGTCTATTTCGCCCGTTTGTTGTATCTTCGCGCATTAAACAAAAAATCACTGTATTAGAAAATTAAAGAGAATATTATTCACTGCAGTAGCGATTGTTTTCATTGCATACGCCTCGTCCCTACTGCTAAGAATCGACGCCGTACAGCATCGAATAGCTAAGTATATATCTAATTACGTACAAAATATCGAGCACATCACATTAACCATCGATGGCGTATCGGTGCGTCACTTCAACAAAATAGATATTAACGGTATCCTACTGAAAGACCTCTCCGATGACACATTGGCAAGCATTAAACGCCTGACGCTACACACCTCGCCGATATTTCTTCTGCAAGAAGAGGTGCGTATAAATACCTTGACATTAGAGGAGCCTAAAGTAAATATAACTCGCGAGAGTGCCCAGTCAGAGACCAATGTACAATTCATTCTCGACCTTCTTGCCGGCAACGACAGCACACCGTCTGCCACATTACCGCAAATCAAAGTGGGACAGGTGCACATTTACGATGGAAAGTTCACATACAATATTAAGAGCGAACCACTGCCACAGGAGGGTACTTTCTCGCCATCGCACATCAGCATAGATGATATTGCTGCAAATATTTCACTACGAAAATTAAGTTCCGATACATTAAACCTATATGTAAGAAGAGTATCGGGCAAAGAGCAATCGGGACTTTCATTAAAACGTTTGAGGGCAAACGTTGCAGCATCAACAAGTGCTGCCACACTCACCAATTTTTCATTAGAGCTGCCATACAGTCACATAGAAATACCCTCAATAACAGCAACATACGCCATTGATGACAGTACAAAAACGCTCTCATCACTTGCCTATAATGGAGAAATCAACGGTTTAAATATCGATGGACGAGATATTGCTGCCATCCTTCCTATTGGCAACAAAATTCCGACATTTAATTTCAGCCTACCCTTTAAAGGGAGCGAAAAAGCCATAAGCATTGACAACGGAGGATTTTCCACATTAAGCGAGGGGGTAATCATAAAAGCCAACCTCCAGGCCGAGATTAGCGACAAAACCAATAACTACAAAGTTCAAATAGCATCGTGCAGGATTAACGAAAGAGGAATAACCGATTTTGGTGCCATCCTACCCGACTCCACTATTGCACAAGAGATAAAAGAGCGTATAGGGGATTTATCATTAGAAAGCAATATAACAGCACAAGGAAAATTCATCAATGGAACCATTGCTCTATCCACAGGCAGCGGCGATATAGACGTAAAGATATCTACAGACAAAAATGGCACATACAACATTGAAAGCAGAAGCGAAGAACTGAATATCGGGCGCATCATAGGTAACAGCAAATTTGGTTACTGCGGCCTGCACTCTACCACAAGCGGCAACTACATCGACAATGCATATTTTTCGGGAGAGACAAAAACCATTATAAGCTCTTTACAATACAACGAGCGCACCTTTGCGCCAATAACCATTCAGGCATCATTAGACAATAACAGATATGCCGTAACAGCAAGCACTAACGATGAAACCCTCACCGCAACTGCGACCTTCGCCCATAGCAGTCTAAACGGAACACCATATTACTCTGTAGGCATTACAGCCGATTCAATTATGCCACATAGTCTGGGACTCACCGAACATCTGAAAGATAGTAAAATCTCATTTGATTTTACATCGGAACTATCGGGCAACATCCCAAACCACTCTATGATAAAGGCCAACCTTTACAATTTCAAGCTGCAAACACCACAGAAATATTGGAAGATAAGACACATACATATTGCCGACAACTCATTGGATGAACAACGAAAGTTATTCATCGACTCGGATATCGCCAACGGCTATATTATGGGTTATTACTCCTATAGCGGATTGGCCAACAGTATCGCAAAGATTATAGACAACCATCTGCCGGCACTTGGAATAGAGAGTGACAAAATTGCCGAAGATAATAATTTTGTCTTTGAAATAAACATAAACAACAGTGAGATTGCAAGTCATCTGTTTAACCTGCCATTCTGCATAAATGGTGCTTCTAAAATACTCGGTAGCATAAACGACAGGAACAATTCGGCAGAATTATCGGCAAGCTTTAACAACACCACACTTATGGGCAGTTACTACCGCAACATAAGTATCAGCTCCACTGCAAACAGGGATATTCTCTCTTATAGCAGCGAAATAATACGTTCCGAAAATAATGATAGCGAAAAAAGCAATAACGATATAAGAATAGTTCTAAAGGGAGATATAACAAAAGACACGCTGCAGAATAGTGTAGAATGGCACAATATGGGCACCCCCATCAACAGAGGAAACATACTGTTAGACCTGGGACTTAACCGTAGAAGCAACGGCACGACACACATCAGTGCCCAACTACACCCAAGCATTATAATCTACAACGACAGCATTTGGAACATTGCCAAGAGCCACATCGAGGGCGAGGGCAATCATTTTAAAATAGCGAACTTTGCCCTGCGCAATAACGAACGACAACTGAGTGTAAACGGTGTATTAGGAACCGAAGAGAATGACAGCCTGAATATTGCACTCAACAAAATAGACCTTGAAGAGCTATTCGATATCATCAATTTCCACCCCGTCGACTTTGGTGGCAGAGCAAGCGGCAACGTAAAGGTTGCACGCATCTTTAACAGTCCAAGCTTCTCGACCAATCTCGAAGTGGAAGATTTTACATTTGAGAAGGGACGAATGGGCTGGATGTCATTCGACGGCAACTGGGACGAAGAGAATAAAGCCATAATGCTTAACGGACGCATATATGACGGTACATACGCACACAGCATCGCACAAGGATTCGTGTCGCCTGCCAACGACACATTGAACATCAGCGTACACACCGATGGTGCTCGCATTGAATTTCTTAACCACATGCTAAGCAGTTTCCTTGACAATGTCGACGGACGCGTAAATGGCGAAATTCATATTCGCGGTCGTATGAAAGATATAAATCTTTACGGAGCATTATCTCCCAAAGGCAGTCTGCATCTGAAGCCCACCAACACAACATATCACCTGTTAGGAGACACCATACGTCTGTCCCGAAACAGAATATCGTTCAACAACCTATCATTCAGCGATAGGTTCGGAAACCGAGGCAGGCTCAACGGCGATGTAACACACAACAGCCTAAAAGATTTCGGTTGCCGATTCGACATAAAAGCCAACAATCTGCTTGCCTACGAAGAGGATAATTTTGGAGAGAACGGTTTCTACGGAACAGCATTCGTCACCGGAGACGCCCATTTCATAGCCGATGACAATGGAATAAGCCTCAGCGCCGAAATTGAGACCAACAATAACTCAAAATTTGTATATAATGCCGCCGGCCCCGAGGGCGCCAAAGATAACCGTTTCGTAACTTTCACTGAGCGTCGCGCACGACAAAGTACAATCCTCACCGACGAGCCATTGGTATCAAAAGAACCAACGAACGACATTCTAAGCCGCCTGCGGCTCGACTTTATGATTAATGCCACCCCCGGAATGCAATTGCGCGTCTACACCAATACAATTACAGACGACTATATCGACATCTACGGAAGCGGTCCCATAAATGCTGTTTATGACGAAAAAGAGGGATTCAGCATGAAAGGAAACCTCGACCTCACTCGTGGAACATATAAATTCACAATGCAGGATATATTCCCCAAGGAGTTTAGCATACAACCGGGAAGCACACTAAATTTTAACGGAGACCCTTTCCTTGCCAATCTTAACCTAAAGACAATATACACAGTACCCTCGGCACCGCTAACCGACCTTAGCATCTCGGCCGAAAGACGTAAGAATGTAAAGGTAAACTGTCTTATGGACATTACAGGCACATTGCAAAGTCCTAACCTCACATTCGGCATTGAGCTCCCCGATGGTAACGAAGAGGAGCGCGAATTATTGGCAAGCGCTACAAGTACTCCCGAGCAGACCAATATGCAATTTATATACCTAATAGGAATTGGAAAGTTCTACACATACGACTACAATAATCAGAGCACGCAGAGCCAATCGTCAACCGTCATGGAGTCGCTTATTTCGAGTACCATCTCGGGACAGTTGAATAATATGATTTCGCAGATAACCGATAATAACAATTGGGACTTCTCGGGTAACTTTACAACAAGCGAAAAGGGATGGAACAGTATGGAGGTCGAAGGAATGTTAAGCGGTCGACTGCTCGACAACCGTCTGCTCATAAACGGCAATTTCGGATACCGCGACAATCCTCTTGCCAACAAAAACTTTATCGGAGACTTTGACGTACAATGGTTACTAAACAAAAACGGGAACATAAGCCTTAAAGCATACAACAAGACCAATGACCGCTATTTCTCGCGAACTACACTCACAACACAAGGTGTAGGTATATTGCTTCGCCACGAATTCAACCATTGGCTATCGCCATTCAAGAGAAGAAAGAATAAAGAAGAACAGAATAAATAAAATATTATATATGAGACATTTTACATCGGTTAACGACATTGGCGACCTTAAGGCCGCCGTAAGAGAGGCGCTCGATATAAAGGCCGACCGCTTCAAATACAACCACCTTGGCCGCAACAAGACCCTAATGATGGTATTCTTTAATTCCAGTCTTCGCACCCGTCTGAGTACACAGAAAGCCGCCCTTAACTTAGGAATGAACGTCATTGTGCTCGACATCAACCAAGGCGCCTGGAAATTAGAGACCGAGCGAGGAGTTATTATGGATGGCGACCGCCCCGAACACATTCTCGAAGCAATCCCTGTAATGGGTAGCTATTGCGATGTTATTGGTGTGCGCTCCTTTGCCCGTTTCGAGAACAAAAGTGACGACTACAACGAGGTAATCCTCAACCAGTTCATAAAATACTCGGGCCGCCCCGTATTCTCTATGGAGGCCGCGACACGTCACCCCTTACAGAGTTTTGCCGACCTCATCACCATAGAGGAGCACAAACGCGTAGAGCGTCCTAAGGTTGTCCTCACCTGGGCTCCCCACCCCAAGGCACTGCCACAGGCTGTTCCCAACTCATTTGCCGAGTGGATGAATGCCGCCGACTACGATTTTGTCATCACCCATCCCAAGGGATACGAGCTCGACCCAGCCTTTGTTGGAAACGCACGTGTAGAGTACGACCAAATGAAAGCATTTGAGGGAGCACACTTTATATATGCAAAAAACTGGGCTGCATACAGCGATGAGAACTACGGCAAGGTACTATGCAGCGACCGCGATTGGACTGTCAGCGACCGCCAGATGGCCGTTACCGACAACGCATTCTTTATGCACTGTCTGCCTGTGCGTCGTAATATGATTGTAACCGACGATGTTATAGAGAGTCCCAACTCACTTGTAATACCCGAGGCCGCCAATCGTGAGATTTCGGCAACAGTAGTACTGAAACGCATTTTAGAGAGTCTTTAAACGATTCATCTCTATATAAATAACGATGCTCATACAAGAGCATCGTTATTTATATAGTTGCAATGTGAAAAAGTTCTCTTTTCACATCACCCGACATTTATTAGAAGCTGTTTAAAATTATATCGCCAAGTTTTTTATAGAGCAAGAATAGAATGTTTATTTATTTTTAAAGGGCGCATAGCGGGCTATGTAACCGCAAAAAAGATAGAAACAGGCATTATTGAACATAAAAAACGGCGAAACTATCAGCTTCTGTAAGAAAATATTTTTTAGAAATTTAAACAGTTTCTTACATCTCCTCGACATTTTCGAATTTACTCCACACGCGAGCAAAGCCATATTCACCGACACACCCCTGCGGAACATAAAGCACCGCATTGGCATAAACCCCTGCATCGGCAATATCACGTGAGCACATAGGCGCAGCCTCTGCATCTATCTCTAAGCGCCTAAGAGCACTGCATCCGCGAAAGACCTGCTCCTCGACCGACTGCAGCGACCCGGGCAGATGAATTTCGGGCAACGACGGGCAGTAGTAAAAAGCACCATATCCCACACTGAGTACCCCATCGTGGATATCCACTTTTTTCAGCGATACACACTTTGCGAGGATACCCTGCTCAACAATATTGACATTAGGAGGCAGAGTAAACTCCTCCAATGACTCACACTCCCAAAAAGCACCTTTATTTATTGCCGTAACACTATCGGGAAGAAGAATACTACGCAGTGCCTTACATCCACGAAAAGCCCAACTGCCAATATGCTTTACTCCGTAAGGCAACAGCAGCTCTTTCAGCGATTCGCAGCCACAAAAGGCATACTCATCTACAATATCAACACTACTGCCTATTGCAACACTCTCGAGTGCGGTACACCCCTCGAACAATGAAGCCTCAATACCCACAAGATACTCGGGCAATCGAATACTCTTTAACGCAGTACATCCACTGAAAGCTGCGTTACCGATGATAAGGATTTTATCGGCAAGTTCTACACTATGCAGTGCTGTACAACCTTTAAACGCTGATGCACCGATTGCGCGTACACTATCGGGAACAATAACCGAACGCAGTTCGACGCACGAAGCAAAAGCCTCCTCGCCCACAGCCGATACATAATACTCTACTCCTGCATACTCTACCGCTGATGGGATAACCACCGTCTCCTTATACTCACCTTTTACTACCGCAGCACACTTGTCGGCCTCGACCAATTCAAAATATAAGCCGTTAATATTTATTAACATCTCCAAATAAATAATTTTCTTGCTGCGAAGATAGTCAAATTATCAACATCTTGCATATC
>JAGCKB010000303.1 GCA_017647725.1 Bacteroidaceae bacterium | reverse complement strand
CGCCAAGTTTTTTATAGAGCAAGAATAGAATGTTTATTTATTTTTAAAGGGCGCATAGCGGGCTATGTAACCGCAAAAAAGAAAGAAACAGGCATTATTGAACATAAAAAACGGCGAAACTATCAGCTTCTGTAAGAAAAGATTTTTTAGAAATTTAAACAGCTTCTTAATAATAGAAAAAAGCTCAAAAAAAATTCTTATCTTCGCGTGAATTTATCAAAGGAAAAAGAATGCTCGCAAAAGACAAACAGCTATACCAAGCCACCGAGAGAGGTTCCATAGAGACTATGGCACAAGACATACTGTGCAAAGTCTCAAAAAAAGAGACCATTCTAAAAATTGTATTTTTTGCAGCAGCAGACAGCAACGAAGAGTACCTCACAAACCGAGAGAGCCTCATCGCCTGCGTCAAGAAAGAATTCCTCACAGAGACACCACTCATAAGCTACGTTGCACAAGAGACAGCCTACCAACTGTTAACAGCCGAGGTAATCACACTTAACGACAATAGCATCAAAATTGAACGTCACAGCAACTACATAATCCTTGAAAGCAACGATACACGTGAGCTGATGACAGGCGGCATAATTCCCCAAAGCCTTGAAAAATCGACCTACGCACAAGCACACGATATTTTCGAACAGATAAAAAAGATACTCGCAGCAAGCAAATTTGCAATAAGCGATATTTACCGACAGTGGAACTACATTCAAGGAATTACCGTAGAGAACGAAGGCAGCCAGAACTATCAAGAGTTTAACGATGCCCGCAGCATCTTCTACTCCACAGCACAATGGAACAACGGCTACCCTGCTGCAACAGGCATAGGCAGTTGCGCAGGAGGAGTGATGGTCGACCTTTATGCCCTACAAGGAGGCGAATTAAACAGTCCGATAGACAACCCCCTGCAAATAGCAGCACACAGCTACTCGCAAAATGTATTGGCACAGAACACGCAAGCGACACTCCCCGAAAAGACCACTCCAAAATTCGAGCGTGCACGCATTACAGGAAGAACAATACATATATCGGGAACAGCAGCCATACGTGGTGAAGAAAGTTCCGAGAGCAACAGCATCCTCTCGCAAACAGAAGCTACGATGCAGATAATGAACCATCTGGTATCACCACAAAATATCCCCACAGCCTGCAACGATAGCGCATACGATTTTCTGCGTATATATGTAAAACGCAAGGAAGATATTCCGCAAGTGCAGCAATATATGGAGCAGCACTATCCCACCCCACTTAAGCACTATCTTGTAAGCGATATTTGTCGTCCTGAGCTTCTTATAGAGATTGAAGGAACAGCACACATTCTGTAAACCAATGAGTTAGTTAGCAATTCGCAATCGCAAATACAACAAGTAACCGACAACACATTGCGTTTATCCACTCGACAGCATAAACATGTTAAAAAAAGCAAAAATTGCCCCGCACCTGAACCAAACAGGTTTGCGGGGCATTATACATATACAACGGCGCCGCCGGGCGGCCCCTCTGTAAAGAGGCGATGCAACAATCACGACGTTCCCTGCATACGTCGGCAGAAGTTAGCAACGCAACCATCCCCGGCGCCGTTATGTCAAAAAAACAACCACCTTAATATAAACAACTAAAAAAGAGAAAAAATGAGTATGCCAGTAAAACGAGGAACACCACAAGGATGGATTCCTAGTATTTTCAACGACTTCTTCAACAACGAATGGTTAATTCACAGCAGTAGCACAGCCCCCGCAATAAACGTCATTGAGGGTGAGAAATGTTACACTGTAGAGGTTGCCGCCCCAGGAATGACAAAAGAGGATTTTAATATCCATCTGAACAGCGACAACAACCTTTGCATAACAATGGAGAGAAACTGCAATTGCAAGAATGAAAAGGAGTGTTGCAGCAGCAAAGAGGATAGTGATAGAAAAGAAGGCGAAGAGCCTAAAGGACGTTATCTGCGCCGCGAATTCTCCTATACGAAATTCAAGCAGACACTACTGATGCCCGATGACGTAGACACCACCAAGATAGAGGCTAAAATGAACAACGGTGTTCTGCTTATCCATATACCCAAGAAGGTTACTACCGAACCGCAGCACACCAGCCGCACTATCGCAATAGGATAACCCTACCCCAAGGTACAGGAGTAATAAACAGTCCGAGGAAGTAAAAAAAGGAAATAGCTCCCTTTAAATAATCAGACCGATTCAAGGCTGTGCCGGTTGGCACAGCCTTGATATTCTTTACATCACTGCAAAGTTCTGTTTCACTCATTGTGCAAGAAAAAACATTTTATCACATTCACTTGCATTAATATCGCTCGTTTGTTTGTATCTTCGCAAGCAGAAACCAATTAAAGCATAAAGCAATGCTCATACAACTATTATTTGTACTCACAGCAATTATCATCGGCGCCCGACTGGGCGGCATCGGCCTTGGAGTAATGGGCGGCGTTGGCCTTGCCATCCTCACATTTGTTTTTGGTTTGCAGCCCACCTCACCACCAATAGATGTAATGCTTATGATAGCAGCCGTAATATCTGCAGCATCCTGTATGCAGGCAGCAGGCGGCCTCGACTATATGGTAAAAATTGCCGAGCGCATACTGCGTCGTAACCCCTCGCACGTAACAATCCTTGCACCCATAGTAACCTATACACTCACATTCCTTGCCGGAACAGGACACGTAGCCTACTCAGTACTTCCCGTCATTGCCGAGGTTGCAGCCGATAGCAAGATACGTCCCGAGCGTCCATTGGGTATCTCGGTAATTGCATCGCAACAGGGAATAACGGCAAGCCCCATTTCGGCAGCCACAGTGGCACTGTTGGGACTGCTTGCAGGATTCGACATTTCACTATTCGACATACTTAAGATATGCGTGCCCGCCACTCTCATTGGTGTGCTTGTCGGCGCACTCTTCTCGATGCGCGTAGGCAAAGAGCTTGTCGACGACCCCGAGTATCAACGTCGTGTGCGCGAGGGCATCTTTAAAGAGGAGCAGCAAGGAACCACCACCGTCAAGAACCTCTTCAACGCACGTATATCGGTAGTGATTTTTCTTTGCGCCACCCTGCTTATTGTGCTCTTTGGCTCAATTCCTACGATGCGCCCCACATTCGATGGCACAGCAGTTGGAATGCCCATAATAATAGAGATACTTATGCTAAGCGCCGCAGCACTCATACTATTGTGCACCCGCACCGATGGCATTGCCGCCACCAAAGGCAGTATATTCCCGGCAGGAATGCAGGCTGTGATTGCCATCTTCGGAATAGCCTGGATGGGCGACACATTCATCAGCGGTAATATAGGCCAGCTAACCGCCTCAATCGAGGAAGTGGTACGCGAGATGCCCTGGCTCTTTGGTCTCGCCCTCTTTGTTATGTCTATACTGCTCTATAGCCAGGCAGCCACCATACGCGCCATTGCCCCTCTTGGTCTTGCTCTTGGAATATCCCCAATGATGATGATAGCCCTCTTCCCTGCCGTCAACGGATATTTCTTCATCCCCAACTACCCCACCGTTGTTGCAGCAATAAATTTCGACCGCACAGGCACCACAGGCATAGGTCGATGGGTACTGAACCACTCATTTATGATGCCGGGACTGATAACCACAGTCGTATCCATTATAACCGGCCTTCTGCTTATACAGATTATGGCATAACAGATAAACATCTAATCTATAGAGGGCGCCCCTAAAGCAAAATGGGGCGTCCTCTTGTCATAAAGCAGAATAAAAAAAGCAGTTTTAATTTCTAAATAAAAGATGGTATTCAAGCAACTTAATCAGCATAAAAACGGGTAAAGCGCTTTTATTACCATCGACATATACGAAAATCAATACTTTTTTACTATATTCGCGACAATAATGCATCATAATTAACCTATTATTTATAAACACAAACCTATGAAGAAATTTGCATTCGGAATTCTATTCCTCTGTTGCGGATTGCTCTCTTGCACCGACAACACCCCGACGGCAGACTACCGCGTAGTGCCACTGCCACAGGAGATTACAGCTACAAATGGTACAGGCTTCGAGATGAGCTCGCAGACCCCCATCGTCTACCAGGGCGACGAGGCAATGCAGCGCAATGCTCAATTCCTTGCACAGTACATCAAGGAAAAGACCGGCCTCGAACTTAATGTCACAGACGCTGCAAGCGCAAAGGCAATCACACTTGCCATTGGCGAGGTGAGCGAAAACAAAGAGGGTTATAAACTCACAGTAAATGCCGAGGGCGTGAACATCACAGGAGCATCGGCAGCAGGCGTATTCTATGGTATACAGACACTGCGCAAGTCACTTCCTGCCCAGCAGTGCGCATCTATCAACCTCCCCGCAGTAGAGGTTAACGACTACCCCCGTTTCTCTTATCGCGGCGCTCACTTCGACGTATCTCGTCACTTCTTCACAATGGACTCGGTAAAGCGCTTCATCGATATGCTGGCACTGCACAACATCAACCGCTTCCACTGGCACCTCACCGACGACCAGGGCTGGCGCATCGAGATAAAGAAATACCCCAAGCTCTCTACCATAGCAGCCGAGCGCGACGAGACTGTTATTGGCCGCAACAGTGGCAATTATGACGGTCAGCACTACGGCCCCTTTATCTACACACAGGACGACTGCCGCGAGATAGTACGCTATGCAGCCGAGCGTCACATCACCGTAATCCCCGAAATCGACCTTCCCGGACATATGCAGGCAGCCCTTGCAGCATATCCTCAGTTTGGTTGCACCGGTGGCCCATACGAGGTATGGAAGATGTGGGGAGTATCGGATAACGTACTCTGCGCAGGTAACGACGCTACTCTCGGATTTATCGAGGACGTACTCACCGAGGTAATAGATATTTTCCCCTCTGAGTATATTCACATTGGTGGCGACGAGTGCCCCAAGACACAGTGGGAGAAATGCCCCAAATGTCAGGCGCGCATCAAGAAGCTTGGCATCAAAGGCGACAAGAAGCACAGTGCCGAGATGTATCTCCAGAGCTTCGTAATCAACCACGCCGAGAAGTTCCTCAACGGCAAGGGACGTCAGATTATCGGTTGGGACGAGATTCTCGAAGGCGGTCTTGCCCCCAATGCCACAGTACACTCTTGGCGTGGCGTATCGGGCGGTATCGAGGCTGCTAAGCAGGGTCACGACTGCATTATGTCACCCACCGACTATATGTACTTCGACTACTACCAGACAAAATATACCGACGACGAGCCTCTTGCAATCGGCGGTTACCTCCCCATTGAGAAGGTATATAGCTTCGAGCCCTACGACAAACGCCTCACCCCCGAGGAGCAGAAACATATCATCGGTGTGCAGGCCAACCTTTGGACCGAGTATGTTCCCACATATACTCACGTAGAGTATATGGAGCTTCCCCGTATGGCAGCTCTTGCCGAGGTACAGTGGTGCAAGCCCGAGAACAAAGACTATGAGGACTTCAAGTTCCGTCTTATGCCCCTCATCGCAATGTACGACATCTACCAGTACAACTACGCAAAGCACATCTTCGACATCAACCCCTCATTCGCTACCGATACCGAGAATGGCGCTATTGTAGCTACATTCACCACAATCGACAATGCCGACGTACACTACACCCTCGACGGCACCGAGCCTACAACAGCATCGCCCAAGTACACAGGCCCCGTACAGATTAAGGAGAGCTGCACAATAAAGGTTAAGGGATTCGGTCCTCGCGGCGAGACAAGAACATTCGGCGAGACATTCACATTCAACAAGGCAACAGCAAAGCCCATTGAGATGTTACAGCCTATCAACGAACAGTACAAGTTTGAAGGCGCCACTACCCTCGTCGATGGTCTTAAGGGTAACAACAACTACCGTACAGGTCGTTGGTTGGGATTTAGAGCAAACGACTTTGAGGCTGTTATCGACCTTAAAGCAGCCGAGGAGATTAAGAACGTAAGCTTCAACACCAATGTCGAGAAGGGCGACTGGATTTTCGGTGCTCGCGGAATCACAATCTCGGTATCTGAGGATGGCAAGGAGTACACCGAGGTATTCAACGAGGCATACCCTGCAATGACCGAGGCCAACCCCAACCAGCTTTACACACACAGCATCGATTTTGCACCTGTAAAGGCACGCTACGTAAAGGTTAAGGCTCTTGTCGAGCACAGCATCCCCGAGTGGCACGGTGGTCGTGGCAATTACGGTTTCTTGTTTGTTGACGAGATTGCCATCAACTAATATCCACACAATAGGATAATATAATAATAAATGTCCCGAGAAGTTTCTCTCGGGACATTTATTATTATATATGAGGGTTAAAAGAATCGCCAGTAAAAAGACGCAATCAAAATCAATCGACAAATTTCACCTTGCTCCAATCACGAGGTTTGGCATCGGGAGCCTCATCGGGGTATCCGAATCCTACGCACAAGCAAAGCTCATACCCCTCGCTAAATCCCAATAGAGAGAGAATGTCATTCTTCTTGGGACTATCATTAATAAAACGTATGGGGCTACCGAGACATATTGAACCAACACCCAACGAGGTAGCCGAGAGCATCATATTCTCGGCAAGCAACCCACAATCATAGGCCGAGAAGTCGTACGACGGGTCACGCGCAATAAATGTCATCACAGGAGCGCCTCGAAAACAAGAACCAACATTTACATCGCGTCCCTCGGACATTGCCGATTTAATAAATTCCATTGTTTCGGGGTTATCTACCACGCGCACCTCCCACGACTGTTTATTCTGTCCGTTAGGGGCATTTATTCCACACTCAAGAATAATTTTCATTGTATCGCGCGCAACAGTCTGCTGCTTGTATTTGCGTATACTGCGACGCGCCATAATATTCTCTACAACAGCCTTTGACGAAGAGGCATCACAAGTATTCACACACTCATTATTATCGGCAGCACCGCCACCGCACGAAACAGCAGCCACCATACACAGACCGCTCATAAAAGTTTTAAAGTGTTTCATAAAATTCTGAAGCTATTTATATTTCCTAAAAAAGCATTTCCCATAATATCAACTTGCAGGCGAGTAGATGTTTACATATACACACCTAATCGGCTTTGCGCCACTAAGATAATACTCATCTGCAATTATTCACGCATTGACAGTTGTTTTTTTAGAAAAATTATAAAATCGAAGCCCATACTATCCCGTCAAACATAAAAACATTGCCTGCGGAGAATACCACAGGCAATGTCAAAGTTATCTGAAAACCTAAGAAATTTTTCCTTTAATTTCCAAGAGAATTTTTACACAACTTACTTATACTCCTCCCAGCTCTTTACGGGAATATCGTTAACATCAATCTTGCAGAATGCACGAATTAACGCGCTTGCCAGACGAGCATTTGTAATAAGCGGAATATTGTGGTCTATCGCCGCACGACGTATGCGGTAACCATTTGTAAGTTCGCGCTTGGTGTGATTCTTGGGAACATTTATGAT
>JAGCKB010000302.1 GCA_017647725.1 Bacteroidaceae bacterium | reverse complement strand
ACCACCGTTCTTCTCAGGCTCTATGCAACTATGTGTGACGTTGGTGTGCAGAATGGTTATTCTTTTCTGTGCTGCAAGGCCATAGCTTAGGCATAGCATCAATATAAGCAGTCTCTTTTTCATTATCTCACTCTTTGATTGTTATACGTCCATCGCACGCTGCGGTGATTTTTTTGCCGTTTGCGGTCTCTTTCTTTATGTATTCCACCATAAGGTCGCGTAGCAGGTGGTTGGTAACCTCCAGGTCGGAGCCTTGTGCAAGGGTGGTGAGGTTGTCATTGCCCTGTGATAGGTAGTCGAGCGTGGCAATGCGGTATGTAGCTTGTGACTCAATGGACTTGCCTCCTACTGTTGCCCTCAAGAGTTCGCCCTCTTTGGTTATTTCCAATCGCATTCCGCTTATGGCTTCGCCGTCCACTTTGGCAATCTCCTTGCATAGCTGCACAAGTTGTTCGCCATTGAGCGTCAGGAATGCAAGTCTGTTCTCGAATGTGAACACGTTGTACACATCGCCGAATGTGATTGTCCCGGCTGCAATGTTGCTTCTGAGGCCGCCTTTGTTGGTAATTGCAATGTCAATCTTGTGGTTGCTGTGTTGCTGTGCCATCTCCATCAGTGCATCGGCAGCAAAATTCATCAAAGGACTCTCTGGGATGTATTTCTCCAGTGGTACGGCAGCTTCGCCAAGTACGGGGCTCTTTATGCTGTCAATGTATGCCTTTTCGCGTGTCAGGATTGCGCGAACCTCGGCTGCGCCGTCACTCTTGTTGGTTGCTGTTACCTTGATGTTACCGGCTTCAATGTGCAGGTCCCGCTCCTTTGGGGTGCAACTGCAGATGGTTGCCGTCAGCAATGTGATTATCAGATATGAATGTTTCATAGTATTCCGTTTCCGTTTTTACCTTTAATCTTTTAGATAACCAAAGGTAGTGTTTGCAGTGCATAATAGCAAACAAACACCAAAATAATGAGCAACATTTGTTTAAATATAAAAAATGTACTATCTTTGTCCCCGCTTTCGGCGTAATCGCTGCCAAGGAAGAGTAACTTGGTATGTTGCGTTTGAATGATTGAACAATTTAACAAATCAAAAAAATGGATTTAATTAAAATTGCTAAAGAAGCATTTGCTACTGATGTAAAACGTGAGATGGAGTTCCACCCAGGTGATACTATCACAGTGGCTTACAAGATCATCGAGGGAACAAAAGAGCGTATCCAGATGTATCGTGGTGTTGTTATCCGCATCAGCGGTCACGGTTGCGAGAAGCGTTTCACAGTACGTAAGATGTCAGGTACTGTAGGTGTTGAGCGTATCTTCCCATTGAACTCACCAGCTATCGACAGCATCACTGTTAACAAGCGTGGTCGTGTTCGTCGTGCTAAGCTCTACTACTTGCGCGCCCTCACAGGTAAAAAGGCTCGTATCAAAGAGATTAAGGCTTGATAACCTTGTAAAGATCAAAATAAAAAAGCAGCTCCAAAAGGGCTGCTTTTTTATTTCTGTCACTCCTGCGAGTTATTCTTGATTATCTCAAGTGCCTTTTCCTTGTCCTCCTCGTTCACTACAACAAGCACTCCTTTGCCCATCCCCGAGTATGACGAAGTGATGGCGCCAATTGTCTCGTCCATAATTGCGCAAGGGATGTCGTTTGCATCGAGCAGGCCCTTGATGAGTTCGGCCTGCCACGCGGTTCCTGTGAATACAGTCACTAATTTTTCCTTGTTGGCATCTGCTGTCATAATTACCTCCTTTTTAAATGTGAACACTTGTGGCTGTCACTTTGTTGAAAGTGTCGTTTTGAACGAAAGTGAAAAACTAAATCCTCCCGTCTCTGCGAATATAGGCATTTACTATAAATAAAATAAACTTTTTTCACTCATTTGCACAAACTTCCGCCCGTTTGTGTTATATTCGCATAGAATTTTGTTAGAAAAACAATAAATACCTAAAATTATGATAGACGTAAAAGCTTGTTTAAAGGATGCCGAGGAGATGATGCAGATGACAATTATGCACCTCGAGGAAGAGTATTCACACATACGTGCCGGCAAGGCAAACGTTCATTTGCTCGACTGCGTGCGCGTTAGTTCATACGGTGCCGAGATGCCATTGAGCAACGTGGCAACTATCACAACCCCCGATATGCGCACCATCGCAATCAAGCCCTGGGACAAGAATATGATTGCGCCAATTGAAAAGGCAATCATTGACTCTCCTGTAGGCATTATGCCAGCAAACAATGGTGAGGTAATCATTATTGCCATCCCGCCATTGACCGGTGAACGCCGTAAGGATTTGGTAAAGCAGTGCTCACACGAACTTGAGACAGCGAAAATCAGTATTCGTAACGCACGTCGCGACGGTATCGATGTAATGAAGAAATCTGTTAAGGAGGGTACTCCCGAAGATGTTGCAAAGGACGGTGAGGAGAGCTTGCAGAAGATTCACGACAAGTATATCAAGAAAGCCGAGGAGATTTTCGCAGCAAAGGAGAAGGAAATTATGACTGTGTAAGCAACGGATGGCGGAGCAAGGTACAGTTGTAAGGAGTTCGGGCAGTGTCTACGGTGTGCGCACAGCCACCGGAGCGCTTGTCGACTGCAGGGTGAAGGGGAATTTCCGACTGAAGGGAATACGTAGTACAAATCCTGTGGCGGTGGGCGATATTGTCAAGTTCGATGTACGTAGTGACGGTACTGCATATATTGTAGATATACTAGAACGCAAGAACTACATTGTGCGCAAAGCATCGAACCTCTCCAAACAGTCGCACATCCTTGCAGCCAATCTCGATTTGTGCTTTCTTGTAGTAACCATAAGCCACCCTGTAACGGCAACAACTTTCATTGACCGTTTCTTGGCAGCAGCCGAAGCCTATCGTGTTCCCGTTGTGATAGTCTTCAACAAGGTCGACCTCTATAACGATGCCGAGCGCGAGGAGCTCGAGTATCTAACTGCACTTTATGAGAGCATTGGTTATAAATGTCTGCATACAAGTGCTGTTGGTGGTGCTGGAGTTGAGCAACTGAAAACTGCAATGCAGGGCAAGGTGTCATTGCTCGCTGGTAACTCAGGTGTAGGCAAGTCAAGCCTTGTAAATGCCGTGGCTCCCGAAATAGCAGCGCGTGTTGGTGAGATTTCAAAGACTCACGATACAGGTATGCACACCACTACATATACCGAGATGTTCGAGTTTATGCCCGGTAGCTACATTGTGGATACTCCGGGCGTGAAAGGATTCGGTACATATGATATGGAAGTTGAGGAGATTTCGCACTACTTTGTCGAGTTCTTTGAATTGTCAAAGGATTGCAAATATGGCAATTGCACTCACACGCACGAACCCGGGTGTGCTGTGCTCGCAGCTCTTGAACGTGGTGAAATCGCCCCTTCGCGCTATCAATCCTATCTGAGTATGCTCGAGGATAAGGACGAAGGAAAGTACAGAGCTTCTGAATAATAACAGATGGCAGCGTTCGCTGCCATCTGTTTGCTTATTTATGGCTTAAAATGTTGATTTTTTTTAGATTGCAGTAAAAAAGATGTCATAAGAGTGCTCTTGTTCAAAAATGTTATTTAACTTTGGCAAAACACAAAGACAGATATTACGGAGTGTAGGTCATTTGGTTATGCAATACAAAAAGAGACGGGTATGGCCAAATGAATCTCGGCATCACACTTCTTATTATAAACCACACGTTGGGTGCCAGCGTGAAAACAGACATTTGCTATGAAAAAATTATTTATTCTGGCGCTCGTTGCAGCCGTTCTTACAAGTTGTGGTTCACTCACACAGCCTACAGCTTCTAATACCAAGTTTACTTGTACTTCAACTCACACCAGAGTGGGTGTTGCAAAGCCAATAACAGCAGTGATGGCCGATCTTGAGGTCTCTCCTAAGAAGATTTCATTTTTATATGTGCCAACTAAGGCTGTGCGCAATGGTGGATTTGACAACATAGTGAACTGCGCCGTTCAGGAGGCTCTGCGTGAGAATGGCAATGCCGATGTGCTGGTAGCTCTTGAGCAACAGGTCAAGTATAACAGTTACGGAGAGTGTGAGTCTATCACAGTTACCGGATATCCTGCAAAATACAAGAACTTCCGCAGTCCTGGCGATGCTTATCTTCTTGAAATGTCAAAGACTCCTGCTGCAAATGAAACACAGGCAAAACCAGCAGCTACAGGCTTTGGTTTTGGATTGAAGTTTAAATAAGGATAACCAATAATGAAAAGAATTGTTTTGACCATATTCTGTGCCATACTGACATTTGCCGGTATGGCACAAAATACTTGTGTTGTAAAAGGTATGGTGATGAACACCGCCGAAGAGCCATTGAGCGGAGTTACAATTCAAGTTCCAGGTTATAATAAAAGTGTCTTGTCTTCATCGGACGGACGATTTGAGATAGAAGTTCCGTTTGGCGTAGAGGAAATTCAGGCGTCAAAAGAGGACTATTTCACTTCGCGAGCGGTAGTTGATGGTACATATATTATCTTCAAGCTTAAGTTTGACAAAAAAAGTTCCAAAAATAAGATAGTTGAGTCGAATGCCCGACGTGATGCAGAACTTGAAGCAAGGCTTCAGGCTTTGGAAAACGCTAAAACTAATGTCGATTCAAGGAAACAAGAAGTCGATGATTATGTCGATAAAAAAGAGTCGGAAGAAAAGTATCGGGCCGAATTGGAGGCTAAAATCAGAGCGGAATTAGAAGCTGAAGCCAAAATGAAAGCTGAAATCGAGGCTAAGATCAGAGCTGAGATGGAGATGAAAGCTAAAGCCGAGGCTGCGGCCCGCGCAAAGGCCGAAGAGGAAGCAAGATTGAAAGCTGAGGCAGAAGCTCGCGCAAAGGCCGAAGAAGCGAGATTAAAAGCTGAGGCAGAAGCTCGCGCAAAGGCCGAAGAAGAAGCGAGATTAAAAGTTGAGGCCGAAGTTCGTGCAAAAGTCGCAGAGGAAGCAAGACTTAAAGCTGAAGCCGAAGCCCGCGCAAAGGCAGAGGAAGCAAGACTTAAAGCTGAAGCCGAAGCCCGCGCAAAGGCAGAGGAGGAAGCAAGATTGAAAGCCGAGGCCGAAGCCCGCGCAAAGGCAGAGGAAGAAGCAAGACTTAAAGCCGAGGCCGAAGCTCGCGCTAAAGCCGAAGAGGAAGCAAGATTGAAAGCCGAGGCCGATGCTCGCGCTAAAGCCGAAGAGGAAGCAAAACTTAAAGCAGAAACAGAAGCTCGCGTAAAGGCAGAGGAGGAAGCAAGATTAAAAGCTGAAGCCGATGCTTGTGCAAAAGCAGAAGAAACCTCTGCCCGTGCAAAGGTTGTAGCGCAAGTAAAGCCGGGTCAACAACAGAACGACGCTATTGATCTTGGTTTGCCAAGTCGCTTGAAATGGGCTTCTTGCAATATTGGAGCGTCATCGCCCGAGGAGTGTGGTGATTATTTTGCTTGGGGTGAGATAGATCCAAAGAGTAACTATTCTGAATTCAATAGTATTACTCACAAGAAACGTATGAAGTCGATAATCGGAGACGGGAACTATGATGTCGCTACTGCAAAACTTGGAAAATCCTGGTACACTCCCTCAAGTGCCGATTTTGAGGAACTTATAAACAATTGTACATGGGAGTGGACAACCGTAAACGACGTGAACGGCTATAAGGTGACAGGTCCTAATGGTAACAGCATATTCTTGCCTGCGACCGGTTATCGCGATGTAACATCATACAGCAATGATGGCAAATCGGGAGAGTATTGGAGTTCTACTCCGCATAAGGACACTCAGTACTCCTACTACTTCTGCTATACCGCCGATGGATATTATACATTTTGGAATTGTCGTTATGTAGGTCGTTGTGTACGTCCTGTAAAGAGATGACAGAAAAAATAAGAATTGTCCTAAATTGAAGTGCCCCCCCAAAAAGTTTTCATCTAACTTTTGGGGGCACTTTACAAAAAGAGTGACACCAATTGTTTTATGCAGTTTCGTTTCGTGATAAAGCGTTTGTTACTATATTTGAGGTGAATCTCGAATATACTTGCACTCACTGTGAAAAATATTAAAGCAAGCTTTATAATTCTCGCTCGTTTCTTCCTATATTTGTATTATAAATAAATCATAAACACAAATTTTATGGTAAACGCTCCAGTTACGAAGTATCAGGTCATGGCCAAGGCAATTCAAATTATGACCAACCAAATGAGGGATAGTAGAAATCCTGAGATGAAACGCAGACTCCGTGAGAAGATAGACTATTTTTCATCGTTCGGTGTTATTGACAACTATCGTATGATTGTCTATAGCAACAACATAATCTTGATTCACAATGACTTCAGGAATTATCCCAATATAAGCCTCTTTGATAGTGGCCATATGTATATCGGTGCCTATGACAATACGTTGTCGTTGCACGATCCGCAGACAATCCATATCCACGGCAATGGTAAGGCCGATAGTGGTGCTTGTGTACACGGCTATTTCGAAGGCGACTCCGTCACTGAAGATGTGGTACGTGAGAATGGCAAGGAGGTTAAGTTTAAATATACCGGTACTAACCCCTATGCCCATTTTTACAAAAAGGGCAAAAGGGTTAAGAACGATATGAGTTTACCCTTTATCAAACGTCTGCTCTATAATGAAACAGTTACCCAGGGCGACTTTGTCAAGTCATTATTGTCTATTATTCTCATTGGATGTATACTCTCAAACACAAAACTCAACTTCCTACTAATAATCTTAGGTATTATACTTATGTATGTTACCTACAAACGTGTAAAGGATTTGGGATATGGTGGTGCCAAGGCTGTTGTGCTGATATTTGTGCTATTGTGTCTGCAAGTTGTTGGCTTAATTATTCTATGTATTATGCCTTCAAAGGTGACCAATAATGATGAGTATAAAAAATTTGAAGAGCGGATGAATGAGGATCTGGCTTTGGCCGAGAAAGCGCTAAAGGCACGTTGTAACACTTTCAATGGCTCAATAAGCTGGCTTCTGATAAATGACGAGACTCTTCGCATTGCAAACTCTTTGATTGGTGGCAATGGCAGAACATCGGGTATACCGTATAGTCAGCCTGATGATAATCACGACTATCCTGATGAGGAAGAGGAGCGTCGTCAACGTGAGGAGGAAGAGAGACGTCACCAACGTGAGGAAGAGGAGGAGCGACGTGAGGAGGACCGCCAACGAAAAATCAGTAGTCTGGAGAGGCAAATAAGCTATCTTGAGAGTAGGATAAGCTCTCTGCGTAGTGTCGTTTCAAGGGCTGAAAGCCAGGCTTCGAGTGCCCGTCAGCAGGCTGCAACATACATTTCGTATGCCAATTCGGCAGATGACGATTCTTTGCGAAGAGACTATATGCAAAGTGCCGACAGCTATTATAGTGATGCTGCACAATATGAGAGTGAGGCTGCATCTGCCGAATCCGAGATAAGCAGCTTGCAGAGCGAGGTTAATAGCCTTCAGAGCGAGATATATAGCCTTTAGGCTTGGGTAATGCGCTCCGCATAGTATTAAGAGTAATGGGTGGCAAATTGCCACCCATTACTCTTAAATTGTTTATTGGAGCCAATAAAAAGTGCGGGCATCTTGGATACCCGCACTATATATAAAAGTTCTTTTTACTTCTGTGGGTGTGCAATCAGGTACTCTGCAATCTGAACTGCATTGAGTGCTGCTCCCTTCTTAATCTGGTCACCTACAATCCACATCAATATGCCGTTAGGGTTAGAGATGTCTTTGCGTATGCGGCCCACATATACAGGGTCCTGGCCTGCAAGGAACAAAGGCATCGGGTAGATTTTCTCCTCGGGGCTGTCCATCAATATGAGGCCTTCGCCGTCGGTAATAGCGCAACGTACCTCTTCAACGCTCAATGGACGCTCTGTCTCAATCCACAACGACTGTGAGTGAGAACGCAACGCAGGAACGCGTACGCACTGTGCACTTACCTCAATGTCGCTGTGCATAATCTTGCGTGTCTCGTTGTACATCTTCATCTCCTCTTTGGTGTATCCATTGTCGGTGAATACGTCAATCTGTGGAATAACGTTGAATGCAAGCTGGTATGCGAACTTCTCAACTGTAGGCTCCTCGCCTGCAAGTACCTGGCGGTACTGCTCATAGAGCTCAGCCATTGCTGCTGCACCTGCACCGCTGGCAGCCTGGTAGGTAGATGAGTGTACGCGCTTGATGTGTGAGAGATTCTCGATTGCCTTGAGCGCAACTACCATCTGAATTGTTGTACAGTTGGGGTTTGCAATGATATTACGTGGGCGGTTGTAGGCATCTGTCGGGTTGACCTCGGGAACAACAAGGGGTACATCGCTGTCCATACGGAATGCGCTTGAGTTGTCAATCATCACAGTGCCGTGCTTTGTGATTGTCTCGGCAAATTCCTTTGAAACACTGCCACCGGCCGATACAAAGGCGTAGTCAACACCCTGGAAATCGTCGTTGTGTTTGAGCTCCTTGACTACATAGTCTACACCACGATAGTTGT
>JAGCKB010000301.1 GCA_017647725.1 Bacteroidaceae bacterium | reverse complement strand
TATTCAAAAATTCCTGTTTGTCTCTTTTTTGCGGTTACATAGCCCGCTATGCGCCCTTAAAATATAAATAAACATCCAATTTTTGCTCTATAAAAAACTTGACGATATAAATTTAAACAGCTTCTAAAACTGCTCTTTTTTGTATTATAATAAAAGTGGATGACACATTTAAAAAATGTCATCCACTCCTGTGTTTTAGATAATAAATTGAAATTCTTTCTTGCAGCTTCTTAGAAGCTTCTTAATTTTTCTCTTCTTCAAGCACTTTCAGTTTTACCAACTCAATTTTCATACTGCGTTGTTTTATTATCTGTATGCTGAATTTGTCAATTGTTATAGTTTCGTTGAGTTTGGGAAAACGTTGGTGGTACGAGAGTATGAAACCACCAAGTGTCTGATATTCATCTGATTCTGGTATTCCAAGTTCGAACATCTCGTTTATGCGCTCAACTTCCAAGCGGCCCGAGAGCATATACTCGTTCTCGCCTAATGCCTTTGCTGTGTGGTTGGTGTTGTCGTGCTCATCCTCTATTTCACCTATAATCTCTTCGAGAAGGTCTTCAAGTGATATGATACCCGATGTGCCGCCAAACTCATCTACTACTACTGCAAGGGATTTCTTTTGTTGCATTAATGTGCGCAGTAGTTTTTGTGCCGACAATGTCTCGGGTACAATGGGCATTTTGCAGATGCGTTGCTGCCAATGCTCGCTGCTGCGGAACAGTTCCGAGGAGTGAATGTAGCCGATTATGTTGTCTATATTGTCTTTGTAAACAATAATCTTGGAGTGTCCCGATTCTATGAACATCGACTTTAGCTCTTCAAGTGTGGCTGTTACTTCAAGGGCATAAATCTCGGTACGTGGAACAAAACAATCGCGTACTTTAATGTCCGAAAAATCAAGTACGTTCTGAAAAATTCTTACATCGTTGTCAATCTCCTCCTCTTCCTTCTTTGCATTGTCGATACTGCTCTGTATCAGGTTGTTAAGCTCTGTTTTACTAAAAGTGTTGTCGCGTGTCTCTTTGTTGATGCGTATGTTGAAAAGACGCAGGATGAGACAGGATAACCACGTTGTGAAACGGGCAAGCGGGTAGAGCAGTATGTATATGGGGTACATTATCAGTGCAAAGCGCTTGAGTGCCCCGTTGGGATTTATGCGGAATATAGCCTTTGGAACAAATTCTCCGGTGAGAATGATTATTATTGTCGATATCAATGTCTCGAGGAATAGGCGTACTCCGGTTGAGGCTGTAAGATCCGATAGTATTGTGGCATTAAGTATGTTTGCCATAAGTATACCGTATATTACAAGGACTATGTTGTTGCCAACAAGGAGGCTGGAAACAAAATTGTTGCTGTTGGAATAGAAACGGTCTATAGCAAACGAGGTGATGGTGCGATTGTTCATATCAATGCCCATCAGTAGCTTGTTTGAAGCAACAAATGCTATCTCCATTCCCGAGAATAGAGCCGAGAAAAGTATTACTATTATAAGTAAAATAATGTCTGTTGTCATAGTTATTTTATATCTTCAATAGGGTATATTCCTGTTGTATTAAGAATTTCCCATACTGTAAGATTCTGGTTCGAGGTGAATCCTATTCCTTCGGTAACTCTGTCTTCCTGTTCTATTTTTATGTAGCTGTCGGAATAGATGCGCTCTGTTTCGCTGCTCCAGAATAGCTTGTCGGTGAATATCCTTTCGTTCTTTATTGTATGTACGCGTACATTGCCATATAGTTGCCAAAGACCTAATTTGTCGTAATAGTAGGCTGTGTCGCTGCGTAGGGTGGTCTCGACGTTCATACTGTCGTCGTACTGCTCAAGGTATATGCCCTTTTCAAATGCCCAATATGAGGGGTTGCGCTTGTCATACATCAACCACTCTTCGGCTTCTACTTTGTAACTGATACGGCCCGAGTCGCTTATCAAGGTGTTTACACCGTACGTGCTCATAAAGGCAATGGAGTCGGATTCTCCATTGTCGACAATGCTTGTTTTTTTCTCTTCGCTGCACGAGAAAAGAAAAAATAGTACAACTATCGCAGTGAAAGCGATAGTTGTACTGTTGATTTTATTGCCTTTATTAGCGTATTGTTGTTGTCTCATTTATCCAACCGCCAATGGTGATGCTCTTACCCTTGCTATAACCTCTCATAAAGAGCTCGTCGGTAGAGGGAGTATAGTTAGAGTACTGTGAAATGAGCTTGTTAGCCTGGTCTTTTACTGTGGGGTCTACTGCCTTGGCACGGTTCAGCTTGTCAATAGCTGCATAGTAAACGCAACCGTTGAGAACCTTGTCGTTGTGCCAGTTGGGAGATGATACATAGCACTGAGCTATGAGGATGTAGGGATCGCCAAACTTAGAGTTCAGACCAATAGCCTTGCGTGCATACTCACGTGCTTTTGCAGGTTGCTTGAGGCTGAGATAGATAGCTCCAACCTTGTAGTACATATCGGCCTTGTTGGTTGTACTGGTCTCGAGCTCGATAGCTTGGTTGAAGAACTCCATAGCCTTCTCGGTCTCACCCTTCTTGAAGTAGCGGTAACCGCAACCCATCGCTGCCTTTGCATTGGGTTCAATAGCGAGTGCATACTCAGATGCTGCAAGATAAGCATCCTGATTGGTACACTTCAACATACTCATAAGGGCAATAACCTTGTTCAGGTACTCGATATTGCTCTTGTTCTCCTCGATCTTGGGAGCATAAATCTTCTCAAGGTCTTCGCAAGATGCAGCACCGCTGTTGATGAAGTAACCGTCGATGTTGCTGCGTGCAATACGCGCTGCATCAATCATCTTGCCATAGCCGTTGGCACGAACGCTGTCCTGGGGATCGGCCAACTCTTTGTAACGGTTGTTGTAGTACTCGATGCGCTCGTTGTACTTGTCAAGTACGTCTACAATATATACCGATGCGTCGAGGTAATCCTGGATAACCTGCTCACCGTGGCCTGCGGGGTCCTTCTTGTATTTCTGAGCCGAAATCTTCATAAGGTTCTGAGTAACGATGTACTCCGACTCGCCCTTCTCGGCTGTTACCGACTCGCGAAGCATTTTATATGCCTCGTCAAGTGATGCTTTGGGTACAAAACGGATGTAGTCGAGGGCTTTCTTGCCAAGAGTGTTACCTACAGAGAGCTTACTCTTTGTAATCTCCTGCAGCTTATCCATATACTTAATCTGCTGGTCGTAAACCGACATAAGCTCGTTGATGTAGTCGAGCTTCTTCTGCTCGTCCTGCTCTTTTGCTATAAGGCCCTTGAGGATTTTTATACCGTGTGAATAGGTGTCTACACGTGCAACAGGATACTTTGTGAAAAGCTCTTTCCAATAGGGATAAGCAGTCTCGAAACTGTTGCTGTTTACGTTTACTTTTGTGTTGCTGATGAGTGCGATGCAATTTAGACTGTCCTGCTCGCCAACACCAAAACGGTTGTTGTTGTCGATACCGTTAATCTGTGCCGAGGCGCTGATAGCTGCCGCAGCAAACAAAATTGATAAAATACTCTTTTTCATTTTTTGCTACTCTATATATTATATTATTCTACTTTCATCTTTGAGAACCAACCCTCGTTGAATGTTATTCCCAAGTTTACTCTAAGGCAGGTCTCTGCTATCATTCCTGCGCTTTTAGGCTCCATGCGAATAACTTGTCCCGATATGTGAACCATTGACATTCGCTTGTTGAATTTGTTTGCGAATGGTATTGAAAATCCGGCACTTAATCCGTACTCGTCACAGCCTTTCTTGCCGTTGACTTCGGTATAAGGTTGAGCGTAATAGGCACCTGCTCTGTAGTACATTCTTTTTAGAATGTTGCGTGAGATTCTGTTAGGCGAGTACTCTACGCCCAATGAGATTTTGCTGCGGTCGAGGCCTTTGTCTTCGCCAAAGAAATCCGAGGTGCTCCACGCCTGATAGGTGTAATCAAGTCCGAACTTCCAATTATTCTTTAAATTATAGAGGACACCGAAACCTATAGTGTGTGGCAGGCTGAATCCGTTCGCGATATATGAGGTGTCGCTTACTTGGATTGTGCCATTCTGTAATGTCTGCTCAATGACCTGCGCATCGGCTTTAAGGTCGTGTCCCAATGAGTAGACAAGGCCTAATGTGAGTCCGTGCCCTTTGCCAAGAATCATATCGTACTGTGCACCAAAATCGACTTTGTAGCTCGATACGTCTATATTATAGTAACGCGCTCGGTTGCGGATTGAGGTGTCGTCGAATGTCGAACCAACCTTGTGTGAAATATCACCATATATGTAGGATGCACTTACTCCTATTGCAAGATTGTTGATTGGCGACCAACCCAATGCTACAAAAGGCTGATAAATTCCTCCAGTTCCGCTGTAACTGTTAGTGTTCGATGTGTTATTGCCAATCTCGGTGTCAATGTTGACGTTGCGACTGCTGAACGAATATCCTACATTGGAATAGGGGAGAACGCCTATGCTCATTCCCAAACCATTGCGAATACGGTATTTCATTGCAATGTAGTCGAAACTGCCATTGTGTGCATTTATCTTTTGTCCGTTCTCTTTGAAGTTGACATTCTGTAATGAGAAGCCTGCTTCG
>JAGCKB010000033.1 GCA_017647725.1 Bacteroidaceae bacterium | reverse complement strand
TATCAATATTTTCGCTGCCACATTTAGGACATACTTCCAACTCAGGTTGAGCATCCTCATAGCCGCAATTCATACAGCGATTACGATTATGGTTTACCGAGCAATAACCGATATTGTGCTTATCCATTAAATCCACGATATCCATAATCGCCTGAGAATTGTGCGTAGCATCACCGTCAATCTCGATATAGAAGATATGACCACCACGAGTCAGATCGTGATATGGAGCCTCGATTTGTGCCTTGTGCTTTGGAGAACACTTATAATATACAGGCACATGATTTGAG
Organism: Bacteroidaceae bacterium; assembly: GCA_017647725.1. Lineage (GTDB taxonomy): Bacteria > Bacteroidota > Bacteroidia > Bacteroidales > Bacteroidaceae > HGM04593. The sequence continues at coordinate 6,407 of JAGCKB010000033.1, read as the reverse complement.
TTGGTGTAATAGATTTTATCCGTTACGCCCGCAATCTCACCAAACTTCTTGCGATCAATGCGTGTGAAACGACCAGACAAGCCCTCGGCGGGAGTCGCCAACACTGAGAAATTGTGCTGATAACGCTCCGAGAATTCGCTTGCTCTATCTCTCATATAGGTGACAATACGCAAACCCAACGCTTGCGCTTCTTCGCTCTCGCCGTGGTGTTTGCCCATAAGGGCTATAAGGCACTCGGCCAATCCTATAAAACCAATGCCGAGTGTACCCTGATTGATTACTCCACCTATAACATCATTAGGTTTCAGGTTCTCACACCCCATCCACAACGACGACATAAGCAACGGGAATTGCTTGGCAAGAGCCGTCTTTTGGAAATCATAACGGTCACAAAGCTGCTTGGCTGCAATCTCCAACAACTCATCCAACTTGGCGAAGAAACTCTCTATTCGGTGACTCTTATCCTCGATAGACATACACTCTATGGCAAGACGCACGATATTGATTGTAGAGAACGAGAGGTTTCCGCGGGCGATAGATGTCTTCTCTCCAAAGCGATTTTCAAAAACTCGGGTGCGGCATCCCATCGTAGCCACCTCATATTGATAACGCTTAGGATCATCCTCACGCCATTTCTCATGCTGATTGTATGTTGCATCCAGATTCACAAAGTTGGGGAAGAAACGGCGTGCTGCAACCTTGCAAGCCATTTGGTAAAGGTCGTAGTTACGATCCTCAGGCAGATAGCTCACACCTCGCTTCTTCTTCCAAATCTGAATAGGGAAAATGGCTGTCGATCCACTGCCTACACCTTCGTAAGTTGATTGTAACAACTCGCGAATGATACAACGACCTTCGGCAGAGGTGTCGGTGCCATAATTGATAGATGAAAAGACGACCTGATTTCCTCCTCGCGAATGGATGGTATTCATATTGTGGATAAATGCCTCCATTGACTGATGCACGCGATTAATAGTGCGGTTTATAGCGTGCTGCTTGAAACGCTCATCACCCTGCAAGAAATCCAAATCGCCATAGATATAATCCTCAATCTCGGCCTCGTAGAGATGTTTTAGGACAATACCCGTCAATTTCTCGATGGTCTTAACCTCTTCGATATAACTGCGACGCACATATGGAGCAAGGTAGAAGTCAAAGGCTGGAATTGCCTGACCGCCGTGCATCTCGTTCTGAACGGTCTCCATCGAAATACAAGCCATTATAGATGCTGTCTCAATACGCTTTGTAGGGCGACTTTCGCCGTGTCCTGCCTGGAAACCGTGTTCCAAAATTTTATCCAATGGATGCTGAATGCATGTAAGCGATTTTGTGGGATAGTAGTCCTTGTCGTGAATATGCAGATAGTTATTTCTTACCGCCCACAAGGTCTGCTCCGACAGAAGATAATCATCCACAAAGGGTTTTGTGGTCTCCGATGCAAACTTCATCATCATACCTGCAGGGGTATCGGCATTCATATTGGCATTCTCTCGAGTTACATCGTTCGACTTTGCCTCCACAATTTCGAGGAACATCTCGCGAGTCTTTGCCTTACGGGCAATGCTTCGTTTATCACGGTAGGCGATATAGCTCTTGGCAACCTCCTTACGAGGCGAAGCCATCAACTCCACTTCGACCATATCCTGAATCTCTTCCACGGAAGATTGCTCCTTACCGCGAAACTCTATGCGGTCAACAATTTTATAGACGAGGACCTCATCCTCGCCAGTCTCGGTCGTAAGCATCGCCTTGCGTATAGCTGCAGCGATTTTCTCGCGGTTAAAACCGACGATGCGACCATCTCTCTTTACTACTGTCTGTATCATAATGCACCAATTTATAAATTACACACCTATGATACTTGCGGGGAATGTTGCAGATGAAATCTATCTTCTTTTGCTGACTTAATCTTTGACGCTCTATCTCCCGAAAGCATCTAAAAACAGATAAAGGCAGGTCTTCTGACTTGTTCCCTCCATGCGGCCTTCCCACCCTGCGGGCAGTGACCATTGAGAATGCACGGAGCGTAATGAAACTCACAGCTACGGGTATAGTCTCGGATTTACACCGAAGTTCCCTTTTCATTCTTGGCGACTAATGTCACCTTGAACACCTTAATCTGATGCAAAGGTAATAAAAAGTCACAATTATTAGCACTCTACGGGCTAATTATTACGACTTGATGAGCATTTTAAAGTTTCAACCCTCGATTTTGGCTTCTGCTTGTCGGCAATCCTAAGGCTTCCATAAACTCATCTTTCTTGCGTCTGAACCAAGAATGATGCGAAACACCATCGATTCTAAGGTCAAATCGTCCCTCTTTATCCTCTTTGAGGGAGCAGACCGCACCCTCGGCTGAAAATGATTGGTTAAACATTGTTGAGTAGAGTTCGCATATACTCGGGAGTTCTGAGGTTATGAGCCTCGCTCGATGATATGTTGCAAGGCTTGATGTGTATGCTGCTTTTTACTGCCATTGTTATTCTGATTCGAACACGGGTTCTATTCCCATAGGCGCTACTTCGGTTAGAACTCTATGCGGTTCTAATTTTTTTTATATATATGTGTGCTCTTAATTTCTTAATCTGCAGCATTTTTAACTCTTTATTACTATCTTTGCATTGCTCGTTAGTAACTTTTTGCAAAAAAACAAAATAAAACCGAAAAACTAATAAAAACAAAGATTTATGTTGACTAAATTGTTTGGCTTCAATCCTAAGGAGACTACTGTGCGTACGGAGGTTATGGCGGGATTGACCACTTTCTTGACTATGGCCTATATCTTGGCGGTGAATCCTAATATCTTAAGTGAGACGGGAATGGATAAGGGGGCGCTGTTTACTACTACTGTGATAATGGCGGGTATCTCTACTATCTTTATGGGACTTTATGCTAAATTGCCGTTTGCTATTGCGCCTGGTATGGGATTGAATGCTTTCTTTGCCTATACGGTGTGTATGGTGATGGGGTATTCGTGGCAGTTTGCGCTTACGGCTGTCTTCTTGGAGGGACTTCTTTTTATCTTGCTTACTGTTACTAACCTACGCGAGAAGATTGTGGATGTGTTGCCCGATACGCTGAAGAAGGCTATCGGTGCAGGTATAGGACTTTATATTGCTTTTATCGGACTGAAAAGTGCTAATATTATTGTAGATAATCCTGCAACGCTTGTCAGTCTTGGCGATATTAATACCGGCTCGGCGCTGTTGGGTGTGATTGGCATTGCTGTTACATCTATCTTGCTGGTAAAAAATGTGAAGGGTGCATTACTGTTTGGTATTCTTGTTACTACTCTTTTGGGTATTCCTTTGGGTGTTACTAAGTTTGATGGTGTTGTGAGTATACCTCCCAGTGTTGAACCGATATTTATGCAATTCGAGTGGACTAATGTTTTCACTAAGGATATGTTAGTGATTGTCTTTACCTTTCTCTTTGTCGACTTGTTCGATTGTATTGGTACTGTAATTGGTGTTACCGAGCGTGCGGGAATGGTAAAGAATGGCAAGATTCCACGTTTGAAGGAGGTCTTTGTGGTGGATTCTATCTCGACTACGGTTGGCGCTATGATGGGTACAAGTACTTTAGCGGTGTATGTCGAGAGTGCTGCGGGTGTGAACGAGGGTGGACGAAGTGGGCTGACGGCATTTACAACGGGTGTTTTATTCTTGCTTGCACTGTTCTTGTCGCCTCTGTTTCTTGCTATCCCTGCTGCGGCTACTACTCCGGTGCTTGTGTTGGTGGGATTGATGATGATGGGCTCTGTGCTGAATGTGAACTTCTCGGATTATTCCGAGTCGATTCCGGCGTTCATCTGTATTCTGTTTATGCCGCTATGTTATAGTATTTCGGATGGTATAGTGCTTGGACACTTGTCGTATATATTTATAAATCTGCTTAGTGGCAAGTATAAGAAGGTGAGCATAGGTATGTGTATCCTTGCTGTTTTCTTCTTGCTGAAATTTGTTCTTTGATTCTGATAAAGGTAATATCTCCGATATTTCTTATAAAAACAGATAGCGTAGAGAAAAAGAATCTACGCTATCTGTTTTTTATTTACTCTCCCAAAAATTCAAATACTTTTGTGCTACTTTTTGTGGAAGGTGGTGGCGCTCAATGAGTCGTATGCTGTCACGCTGCATTGTGGCAATCTGCTCTTTGTTTAATAGTATCTCGCGCAGTTTGTTGTATACGTCTTCTTCGTCGGGGGTTACATTTATCATTGGACGCAGTTCGTGCTCGTCTAATATCTCGTAGCACTCTTCTTCGGCGCCACCAACGACGATTTTGCCTTTTGAGAGGGCTAACAGTGCGTTCATACCGGGGGAGTAACCGTAAAGCTGGTCGAGGAGTATATCGCAATCTTCGACCATCTTGCTGTATTGGGCAAATGGGATGTTCTCGGCTTTTAGTATCTCGCATTGGTCGGGATAGTCGGCGTGTAGGCGCTCAAGGGCGCGTAACATTATGTCGGTGCCTTTGTAAATGCTGCGACTCTTTTGTATTCCGATAAAGAAACGTACTTTACGCTTGCCGTCGTATGGTGTAAACTGTTGCTCCTTGTCTATGTCTATGGGGAATGGGATGTATGTCAGTTTGTGTGCATAATGTTCTTTGTAGGCTGTGTGGTACTCATACATTCCTGCTATTATGCCGTTGCAGTCGTTGGCGATATAACGGTTAAGGTGGGCTTTGGGGGTCTCTTGCCAGTCGGCTATCTGTTCGCGTGTGTAGTCGTTGAGGAACTCCTTGTCTCCTATGTTAAAATCGGAGTAGCGGAATACGCGGGGGATGGCGGTGGCGCAGTCTACCCATAGGGCGTCCATTCCAAAGGCTCCTAAGAATATTTTTTTGTTGTGGCTTCTCAGATAACGGTATATTGGTTCTATCCTTTCAGCTTTCAGCTCCAGGAACATTGGGTTGATTAGCTGGACAATATCGTAGCCGCGCAGACGGGGTAGGGTGACGAGTGTTTTTATAAGGTATTTTATACCGCCCCATTTTGTGTATTCGCGCACAAGGGAGATGTCGCGATGGTAGTCTTTCCAGAAATCGCCGTTGCTGACTACGCAGACGGTGTGCCCTAAGCTGCGCAGTCCTTGGGCAAGTGTCCAATGGACATTGCTGTATTCGCCAATGAGTAGTATCTTCATTTTTTTACGGGTTTTTCTCTTGGTGTTATGAGGCGAAGAAGTATAAGTCCTATCTTGCTGTTTGCAAGCATTCTGAAAAGTGTGTATTTAATGCTGTGGCTAAGATAGGGCAGTGGGTATAGCGATAGTGGACGCAGGCGATTGTTGCATAGTGTGTGTATCTGCTTGGCGCTTTTGTTGTCATATAGCAGATTAAGGATTGTGTCAACGGTGAGCATCGACATCTTGCGTTTCATCGCTCGGCGTTGTATCTTGTTGCTTGTCTCTGCTTGCTTTTCGCGGAAGCGGGTGAGGCGCTCGAGCAGTGAGAAAAGGTCGTCGAGACGCTTCTCTTCAAACTGCTTGTCGGTGCTCGAGGTTACTGAACTGGGACGCAGGCAGTAGTTGTAGATGACTGCGTTGCTGTCGATGAGGCTGGTTGCGTGGTAGTGTAGCTTTACGTTGAACTCTTCGTCTTCGTGAAAGACGTTGGTCGTAAACTCAATATTGTGTCGCAGGGCTACGCTACGCTCGAAAATATAGGTGCAGGGGCTGCCCGAGAGGTTGTTCTCGGCCATATAAACGGCACCGCTGATGGTGTTGCTTGTTTTTATTGTTGTGGGGATATCTGCTTCGTTTGGCTTGTTGTCGTCGGTGCATATGCGATAGTGGAAGCGGAATATCTGTGGCAGCTCTTCGCGTATGATATTGAGGCAGGGAGCAAGGCTCTTGGGTTGTAATGTGTCGTCAGCATCTATGAACTGTATATAGCGTCCGCGTGCCTCGGCGATGCCTCGGTTGCGGGCTGCACCGGGTCCTGCGTGGCTTATCTCGTGAAGATATACTGGGTAGTCGGCATAGACCTCGTCAAGCCATCGGGGTGGCTCGTTTGAGCCGTCGTCTACTACTATGATTTCATAACTGTCGGGGGTAATGTCTTGCTCTATAATACTGTTCACGCAACGTGTTAATAGTTCGCGTGGTAAATTGTAGTGCGGTATTACTATTGACAGAAATATCATATTAATAGGTCTTTTAGCATAGTTTCTTGTGGAATATCGCATAGATGCGACTGTGGAATGAGGCTCCGAAAAGGGCAAATGTGGTGTATTTTATTTTTGTCTTAAGGGGGACCTCTTTCTTATAAAGTGTCTTTAGTGGTATCCTCTCGCCTTTGAGCAGGTCGCAGGCGGCTTGTTGCTGTTGCTTGCTGCCGTCGCTGCATCTTAGGAGGTCGGTAAGATTGTCGAGGGCGCGAAATAGTATGTCGTGGCTCTC
>JAGCKB010000032.1 GCA_017647725.1 Bacteroidaceae bacterium | reverse complement strand
TTTTACCCTCGCTATCGTCGGGCTCTGGTTCTGGCTCAGGCTCGGGCTCGGGGGTATCTCCTGCTGTTCCAAGCTCAATAGCCGAAAGGCCAAAGAAGCAACCGCCGTTTGTAGTTCCCTTTGTAATTGTTAATTTAACAACGATTGTGTTGCCTGCCTTTACAGTAGCCTCGCTCTCAACCGGCCATACCTTGTGTACGTTCCCACTCTCGCCAACACCTGCAGCAATGTCAATGTCGTCGAGCGAACCAAATTGTGTAAGTGCATCGTTCGCTGCTCCTTGCTCTATATTTACATTCCACTGACGTGTTACACCGTCGCTGTTCTCCTGGTAGTTACTGCCACCGTTAAGCGCGTGAATGTCAAGTCTTATGGTGTTGAACGAAAAACCTTCGGGTACTCCGCTGATGCTTACGGTTAGCTCAATGGTTGGGCCGGTATTTGCATTTACATTGGGGCAAATGATGCTGCTGTTTATGGCATTTCCACCGTTGGGCTTAAACTCGTGTGACGACTCAATAGTGGCTGATGCTCCATCGATGGGTGCCCCATTCTTGTCGACAACGTTTATTGTTACACTTGCGGCGTCTGTCCCGGTTCTGTTGAATGTCAGACCGATACCACCGTCTGCTTTTGTCTGTTGCACTCCTAAAGTAAGAATTGCTAAAAGGATAAGGTGGATTTTCTTCATATTTTTATTAAATGGTAGTTTGGGTAAAGATAGTGTATTATTTTATATTTAGTTTCAGTTTTTTCGTTTTTTTGCCTCGTGGCTTACGAATTTTAACCTAAAATATCCCAGCCCTTCTCTTTTCTTGGTTAATATACGTTAATAACAAGCCGTTCTTCTGAGCATTGAGTTATATTTGTAAATTTGCTTTAGTAAATTAGAATTACTTGAAAATGAGAAATATTCTATTTTTGTCGGCTCTGTTGCTCTCTATTCTATTGAGGGCGCAGATAATTGTGCCAACGCCTGCTAAGCTCGATTTGAAAAATGGTGACTGCCTGCTTCGCCGGAATGAACTTGTGGTTTCTGCCGATAGTGTGGCGCTCGGTGCCTGCTCTCTTTTTGCAGAGACCTTGTTTGAGGGTGATGAGTGTAATTTTACAACCGATTCATTATCGGCTCGTCTGCTCTTTAGGGTCGATACGTTTTTGCCGTCAGAGGGTTATCGTCTTTTGGTAGATGAACAATGTGTACGTGTTTACGCCTCTGATTATCCGGGTTTTGTCTATGCTGTGCAATCGTTAAGGCAGCTGGCGCAGATGCGCGGTGATGGCAGCGTGACTTTTCCTTGTGTAGAGGTTTGTGATTCCCCTCGTCTTGTGTGGCGCAGTTTTATGCTCGATTCGGGACGGCAGTATCAATCTGTGGCTACAATTAAAAAGTATATCGATATGCTCTCGATGCTGAAAATGAACTACTTTCATTGGCATCTGACCGAGGGGCTGGGGTGGCGATTGCAGATAAAATCCTATTCTATGTTAACCGAGAAAGGGGCTTTTGTCGCCTCGGGTGATGAACAACAGGGCTTTTATACGCAGGAAGAGGTGCGCGATATCGTCAATTATGCAAGGCGACGTGCCGTTACCATTGTTCCCGAGATTGATTTTCCGGGTCACGCCGAGGCTGCTCTCACTGCCTATCCGCAATTCAGCTGTTTCGGTGAGCCTATTGGGATACCTCGTGAGGGGTTTACTAAAAATATCTTTTGCGCAGGCAAGGATAGTGTACTCATCTTTTTGAGGGATGTACTTGATGAGGTGTGTCAACTTTTTCCCTCGCAATATATTCATCTTGGGGGCGATGAGGCACCTAAAGATAATTGGGATGCTTGTCCCGATTGCCGTCGGCGTGTCGCTTCTCTTGGGCTTGGCGATAGTCATAATCTGCAACGCTGGCTATCGGCTCAAATGGCCTCTTATCTTGCTTCAAAAGGTAGGAAAGCAATTTTTTGGGAAGATGTAATTGTTCACGATGGTTATCCACTGCCCTCGAATGTGATAATTCAATGGTGGAATTATCGTACTCGCGGCGATGCTGCATTAAAAGACGCTCGTAGAAATAACTATCCCGTTATTGCAAATACAAATTATTATACCTATCTGAATTTTCCGACCTCTCCTTGGCGCGGTTACACCAAGGAACGCACGTTCGATGTCGAGACGCTTTATAATGAAAACCCATCCTACAAGGCCTCTTTACACTATAATAATATAATAGGTATAGGATGTTCGCTGTGGTGCGATTACGGCCTAACGGAAAATATGCTTGATGAGAGACTCTTTCCAAGAATTTTTGTCCTTGCACAGCAAATGTGGGGTAGTAGTTTGCCCTCCTTTCCAGAGTTCGGCGAAAATATAAAGTCGATAATGAACTTTTTTTCAGTAGCAGGTTACTCAAAAAAATAGTAACGATGCACAATAAGAAGCTGTTTAAATTTCTAAAAAAAATATTCATATAGAAGCTGACGGTTTCGTCGTTTTTTATATTCAAAAATGCTTGTTTGTTTCTTTTTTGCGGTTACATAGCCCGCTATGCGCCCTTAAAATATAAATAAACATC
>JAGCKB010000300.1 GCA_017647725.1 Bacteroidaceae bacterium | reverse complement strand
TACAGTATAAATATCCAGGTCAACAATGGATTTCCCCGATTATGCTCCCACAACAATTTGTGACATATCTTCGGGACGCAGATACTCCTGTGCCAATGAGCGCAATTCGCCCTGTGATACACTGCATACTGTGTCGAGATACTCGTTTACAGCCTCGAAAGGTTGTCCCGAAAGCCAGAGGCTTATAAATACCTCGGCCTTAGGAAGTACGCCTTCATATTCGCGAGACAATTCGCCAAGAGTGTAGTCACGCACGAGTTCGAGTTCCTCTTTTGGAATATCCTCGTCTCTCAAACGTTTCAACTCCTTTTCCACCTCTATGAGCAATGGCTTTACATACTCGTTATCAGCCTCGGTGCTTATCATAAAGGCATTTCTACTGCCATAAGCGTCAATTTCGGCCTCGATGTGATAGGTGTAGCCGTTTCTCTCGCGGATATTACTCATAAGACGGCTGCCAAAATATCCGCCTAAAATAACAGTCAAAAAGCGGAAGCGATGAAAATCGGGGTGCGAGGTGTCCATAACCATTCGCCCTACCCTTATTCCACTTTGCAACACCCCGTCTATTGTCACTTTAGATGCTCCGGATGTAGAGACCGGAGGCGCCACTGTCATGTCGGCGCACTCATTGCATCCCCAAGCCTCGCCAAAGCGTTTCTCTATTGCCGCAACACATTTATCATCTACGCTGCCCGAGATAAAGAATGCCATACTTTGCGAGCCGTAATGGAGCGAGTGATATTTTCTTAACAGTTCCTCGGTAATCGCATCGTAGTCCTGCGCGCATACAATGTGCCCCAATGGATGATTCTCGCCCCAAATAGCCTTCTCGAAGTGACGCTGAGCTACGACATCAACCTTACGGCTGTTAATATGGTAGAAAGCCTTGTTATTGGCTCTTATCGTCTCCAAATTATGAGACGGAAAAAGAGGACGTTTAACCATAGACTCCAACAGGTCTAACATAGGCTCTAAATAACGTCCGAGGGTGTACAAGGTAATCCTGTTGCACTCTTGCAGCGAGTACATCTCAATCCAGGCACCATAGTAATCGAGCAGACGAGAAATCTCTTCGGCTTTGTAATCGCTTGTACCTTCGCGCAACATTCTATTTGTAAAGAGTGCCTGCAAGGGGCACTCTTGAATCGAATAGCCGCCGCGCACAAGAAGATCTATTCGTAAGACATCCTGTGCACCTCCTTTTATAATATACACGGGTACACCGTTTGATAACACCGCTTTATGCGGCATTATCAAACAGGGTTTTTCCATTGCTCTGATTATAGGCGGCTGTGGCATAGTCTTCTATTATTTCCAGTCGAGACCTATCGACGCGGCAAATTCCTTGGCACGCTCAAGATCTTCGGGGGTGTCTATTCCTACTGTTTCGATATCGGTTTTTCCCACTCTGATGCGATAGCCGTTCTCGAGCCAACGCAACTGCTCAAGCGACTCGCATATCTCAAGAGGTGATTGAGGCAGTGTTGTTATGCGCTCAAGAACATCGGTGCGATAGGCATATATTCCAAGATGCTTGTAGAAAGTATGCTTTTCGAGCCACTCCGATTTATCTACACCACGCAGATAAGGTACCACCGAACGGCTGAAATACATTGCAAAGCCATTTATATCCATTACCACTTTGGGTGAGTTTGGACACTCGAGGCGCTCTATTCCATCGCTTTTCTCAAAGGGTTTGACGAGTGTGGCAATATCGGTCTCGGGCGAGTCGAAACAGGCGATAAGAGCCTCGACCTGTTTGCGCTGTATAAAGGGTTCGTCGCCCTGAATATTTACAATTACGTCGCAATCGAGATTAAGGTTGCGATAGGCATCGAGACAACGCTCTGTGCCGTTCTTGCAATCCTCGGAGGTCATAACGACATTTCCGCCGAAAGACTTTACACAGTCGGCAATGCGATTATCATCGGTTGCTACATAAAGAATATCGAAACAATCCTGTACCTGCTCATACACTCGCTGAATTACGGTCTTTCCACCAAGCATTGCCAAAGGTTTACCGGGGAAACGTGTCGATGCATATCGAGCCGGGATAATTCCTGCAAATTTCATAGTATCTGTTTCTATTTGTGTCCCATTAATCCGAGACCGGTTAATTTTAAAAATTATTTAAACTATTATCTATACTTATAAAAGAATTATTGGAAAAGGTCGTCAAAGCCACCCGAGGTTGATGATGGGGTAACCGGCTGCGAATCATTATTCTTCAGCATTATGGTATCGCCCTCTTCGGTCATTGTAAATATCTGTCCCAGACAGGGGTCCCAACCTTTGGGTATATCAAATCGTTCCTCTTGTGAATAAGGGAGAGTCTTATCGGCATATACTTTACTCATATATATACCCCAAATGGGCAGTGCCATAGATGCTCCCTGACCATCGCTCATACGGTCGAAGTGAATATCGCGTTCTTCGCCACCTACCCAACAACCGGTAACCAACGATGGTGTAAAGCCCATAAACCAACCGTCAGAGTTATTCTGTGTTGTTCCTGTCTTTCCACAAATATCGGCAGTGAGTTTATAGACGCGGCGCAGACGTCCTCCTGTTCCCTCATTGATAACAGCACGCAGCATCTCAATCATTTTATATGAACTCTCCTCGCTGATAACCTCGTTTTTCTGTGCTGTGAATGTAGCAATTGTATTACCTACGTTATCCTCAATTCTTGTTACAAAAAGCGGAGCTGTACGTATTCCCTTACCGACAAATGCGGTGTAGGCACTAACCATCTCTCCTACCGACGCATCGCACACTCCCAAGCAGAGCGATGGTGTAGGCTCAATCTCTTTATTGCGCAATCCATACTGATGCAACAATTTCTTAAATGAATAGGGATTGAGTTTACTCATAAGGTAGGCTGAAATCCAGTTATTCGAGTTTGCAAGTCCCCAACGCAGTGTAACCACCTCTCCGTATCGTGTTTTAGAGGTGTTTTTAGGGCTCCATATTTTGCCATCCTCGGTGAGTAAGGTCTGCTCTACGTTACGTGTCTCGTCACAAGGTGTGAAACCATTCTCCATTGCCAAAGAATAAAGATAAGGCTTAATGGTAGAACCCACCTGACGACGACCGCTAAAGGCCATATCATACTTGAAATTGTAGTAGTTTGTTCCACCTACATAGGCTTTTACTTCACCCGTATGCGGATCCATAGAGACAACGCCTGTTCTAAGGAAGTACTTGTAATACTTGAGAGAATCCATCGGTGTCATAACCGTATCTATGGTACCGCTATAGCTGAACACCTGCATATCCTCTTTGGTATTGAACGCAGTTCTTATCTCCTCTTCGGTTGCACCGTTTTTCTTCATTATGCGGTAGCGGTCGCTCTGACGCATTGCACGATCCATAATTTTGTTTACCTCCTCAACTGTAAGTTCATCGGTAAAAGGTGCTGTGCGCTGTCCCTTTTTCGACTTGAAGAAACGGGGTTGCATATAGTCGGCAACGTGCTCCTTCACAGCCTCTTCGAGGTACTGTTGCATACGTGAATCGATAGTAGTGTATATCTTCAATCCATCGGTATAGAGGTTATAGTTTGTGCCGTCGGCTTTCTTGTTTTTGTTACACCATCCAAAGAGAGGATTATTCTCCCAATCGAGTGAATCCTCGTAGTATTTCTGCATCTCCCAACCGCGATAATTCTTTTTCTCGGGCTGCTTGGCGTTCATCATAAGACGCAGATATTCGCGGAAATAGGGAGCAGGGCCGGCTTTGTGATCTGATGAGTGGAAATTCAGAGTCAGTTCGGTATTCTTAAGGCTGTCGGCCTCGGCCTCTGTAATATATCCGGCCCTTGCCATCTGTCCGAATACTACATTACGACGCATCTTTGTCTTTTCGGGACGACGACGTGGATTATAGAGCGACGAGTTCTTGCACATTCCCACAAGCATAGCTGCCTCTTGCATATTCAGCTCCTTAGGATGCTTGCCAAAATAAATTTGCGCAGCACTGCGTATACCAACCGCGTTGTATCCAAAGTCGTATTTATTCAGATACATAGTAACAATCTCCTCCTTGGTATAACGTTTCTCTAACTGAACGGCGATAACCCACTCGATGGGCTTTTGCATCATGCGTTCCATCTCGTCCTCGGCAGTAACCTGTGTATAGAGCAATTTTGCCAGCTGTTGTGTGATGGTACTACCACCACCTGCACTCTCTTGCCCCAATATTCCTCGTTTGATAATGGCGCGCATCAGAGCTCGAGCATCTATTCCCGAGTGCTCGATAAAGCGTTCGTCTTCGGTTGCGATAAGTGCTTTAATAAGATTAGGAGAAATCTCGTTATACTCAACCAGTGTACGGTTCTCTTTGCTGTATGACCAGGTACCCATCACCTTTCCGTCGGCCGATATCACCTGCGCAGCATACTTATAGGAGGGATTCTCGAGCTCGGACATATCGGGCATATACCCTATCCAACCTTTGGATATTGCATAGAATACAAAAATCACAGATAATATTCCGCACAAAAGCAGTGCCCACAAAGCTATTATAATCTTCTTTATCATAGATTGTCGCGAATTACCAATTAAGAAGCTGTTTAAATTTCTAAAAAACATTTTCTTACAGAAGCTGATAGTTTCGCCGTTTTTTATGTTCAATAATGCCTGTTTCTTTCTTTTTTGCGGTTACATAGCCCGCTATGCGCCCTTTAAAAATAAATAAACATTCTATTCTTGCTCTATAAAAAACTTGGC